>JAFZNQ010000053.1 GCA_017552965.1 Abditibacteriota bacterium
ACTTTTGTCTGCGCTCGCGCCGGAGCCGTTCTTGCCGCGGCTGTCTGTATCGTCAATACACATCAGTTCCTTGTCTGCTTCCATAGTTCGCGTTATCCCTTTTGCAGAATGTCTGCTATCCTTTCGCAGGCGTGGCCGTCGCCGTAGGGGTTGGAGGCATGGCTCATCCTGGCATATTCCCCTTCATCTTCAAGGAGCAGCTTGAAGGTGCTGTAGATGGTGTCCTCGCCGGTGCCCACCAGCTTCAGGGTGCCCGCCTCGATGCCCTCGGGCCTTTCCGTCGTATCGCGCATGACCAGCACGGGGACGCCATAGGACGGACACTCCTCCTGTATGCCTCCGGAGTCCGTGAGGCACAGATAGGAGCGGGCCTCAAAGTTGTGGCAGTCAAACACCTCCAGAGGCTCGATGATGCGGATGCGGGCGCAGCCGCCCAGCTCCGCCGCCGCAGCTTCCCTGACCGCGGGGTTCATGTGGATGGGATAGACGGCCTTGCAGTCCGGATGCTCGTCCAGCACCCGGCGGATGGCACGGAACATGTGGCGCATGGGCTCCCCCAGATTCTCCCGGCGGTGGGCTGTGATGAAGATGAGCCTGCTGCCCGCGGCCCATTCCAGTACGGGGTGGGTGTAGTTGTCCCTCACGGTGTGCTGCATGGCGTCTATCACCGTGTTGCCGGTGATATATATGGTGGCGGGATCCTTGCCCTCCCTTTTCAGCTGCTCGGCGGCCAGACGGGTGGGGGCGAAGTTGTAGCGCGCAATGATGCTCACCGCCTGCCTGTTGAACTCCTCGGGATAGGGGCTGTATATGTCGTAGGTGCGGAGCCCCGCCTCCACGTGGCCCACGGGTATCTGCATATAGTAGCAGCAGAGAGCCGTCACAAAGGTGGTGGAGGTGTCGCCGTGGACCAATACCACATCGGGCTTCACCTCTTCCAGCGCGCTCCTGATGCTGCCCAGTATCCCCGCCGTGATGTCAAACAGGGTCTGGTTTTGCTTCATGATGGAGAGGTCGTAGTCCGGCTGCACCCCAAAGGCGTCAAGCACCTGGTCCAGCATCTGCCGGTGCTGGCCCGTGACGCAGACCACGGTCCTGATGCCCGGCCGGGTCTTCAGCTCGTTGACCAGCGGGCACATCTTGATGGCTTCCGGCCTGGTGCCGAATACCAGCATGACAGTTTTCATTTGGCGCCTCTTTTTATAATCTAAATAAAATATATCACATATTCCCTTGGTCTGTCAAGAAACGCCCTCTGCCTGCCCTCCCGTTCAATCCTGACGTCACTTCGGCGGTGAGGGCTGTCAGCCCTCACCGGTAAGAAGTCTCCTTCAATAGAACCTCGAGTTGCGGCTATAGACCGGCCGGGGCGGGACAAAGGATTGCTCCCGGCGGTAGGCCTATGCCTTACCCGGGGTCTTTCCTTCCATTACAGGAGATTTCTTACCGCCCTTCACTTTGTTCCGGGCGCCGAAATGACGTTTTAGTTGACCGCCGGGGACATCCCCCGCGTCATCTCGCGCCATTGGCGAAGCCAAGGACGCTCAGAGATCTACGGGGGCACCGACGGCCGAATGCCGTTGGGGGGGCCGTACAAGGCGGAGACCGGGAAGCGCTCTACCCCGCGTCACCTCGGCGCAAAACGCATCTGTCAAACGCTCTGCGTTTGGCGTTTTGCGGTAAGAGGTCTCAGGAGGGGCCCGGCTGCCTCTTCCTTACTCTGTCAGAGACAGAGAAGGCAGATGGGAGGACCCTGGCAGGGAGGGCAAGGACAAAGCCCAGAGGAGCCGTATAATCGGGGTTACGAAGCGTTTCCGGGCACCGACGGCCGAATGCCGTTGGGGGGGGCCGTACAAGGCGGAGACCGGGAAGCGCTCTACCCCGCGTCCACTCGGCCCAAACGGCAATATGTCAAACGCCTTGGCGTTGGGCCGTTTGGGGTAAGAGATCCACGGAGGGCCCGCCAGCCGCGTTCATTACTCCGGCTATGCCGGAGGCGGCTGGTGGG
>JAFZNQ010000054.1 GCA_017552965.1 Abditibacteriota bacterium
CCCGGCCCCCCTTCGGAATTCATCCCCATGTGGCAGCAGTCGGTGAAGCCCTACCTGCTGAGGGAGTTTCCCCCGGAAAAGTCTCTCGTCAGCGCCATCCTCCGCATATACGGGGTGGGCGAGTCGGCTGTGGCCTCCCGGTTGGGGAGCCTGCTCTCCGGCTCCGAGCCTTCCATGGCCACCTATGTGGGAAAGGGGGACGTGCTGGTGCGGGTCACCGCCTGTTCTCCGGAAGCGGTGGCTGACGGTATAGCCCGGGTGAGAGATATATTCGGCCCGGCCCTGTATTCCGAGGACGGCTCCTCCATGGAGGAGACGGTGGTGCGGCTGGCCGCCGCGAACAACAAGACCCTGGCCACCGCCGAGAGCTGTACCGGCGGTCTGGTGGGCAAGCTGCTGACGGACGTGGCCGGCAGCTCCGCCGTGTATTCGGGAGGCGTGGTGAGCTACTCCAACTACTGCAAAAACAAGGTGCTGGGAGTGCGGCAGGACACCCTGGACTCCGTGGGCGCCGTGAGCCCCGAGACTGCCCTGGAGATGGCCCTGGGAGCCAGGAAGCTCCTGTCGGCCGACATAGCCGTATCCCTGACGGGCATAGCCGGCCCCGGGGGCGGCACTGCCGAAAAGCCCGTAGGGCTGGTGTATATGGGCGTGGCCACAGGCGCCGGGGTCCGGACGGAGGAGCTGCGCTTTGCCGGCTCCAGAGACAACGTGCGCCTCAGGAGCGCCATGGCAGCCCTGAACGCCATGAGGCTGGCCCTCACAGACCCACGATCATGATCATAGAGACAAAAGGCGACACCATCACTCTCAACGGGGTGATAGACAAGAATATCTGGCCTGCCCTGCAGGCCGCCGTGGCGGTGCTGCTGAAGGACCATCCCGCAGGCATCATCATTGACTGCGGCTCCATCACCCGCATCACTCCCGCCGGCATAGGCACCTTTGCCTCCGCCTTCAGATATATCACCCAGAAAAATGCGGGCATCATATTCGTGTCCGCCTCGGAGGAGGTCATCAGTCTGGCCCGGGCCACCGAGGGAGTGCGTTCCAAGATGCCTGTGGCCGCCGACGTGGAGGAGGCCAGGCATTCCCTGAGCCTGAGAGAGACCGTCATCCGGAAGCTGGGAGGCAAAAACAATATAGTCGTGCCTCTCACCGACGGCTGGCAGACGGCCCTGGCCTACGCCGTCAGGCTGCGAAAGGGCAAGGAATACAGGTATCACGCCGCCGCCCTCATCAGGCTGCCCCTGTCTCTCAGCATATACCACCCCATGCCCGCCGAGGAGCAAAAGGCGGAGAAGGATCTGGACAAGGCGGAGGACATGGTGGAGGGCTTTGGGGAGACCGTGTGCAGACGCTACACCCTGAGGGTGCGCAACGCAGGCGATATTTTCCACAGGTTCCCCGACGAAAGGACCCGTTTTCTGCTGCCGGACGCCGCTCTGGGCGCCGACAGACAGAGCCGGGGCCCGGCGCTCATGGATCTGCTGCGCTCCCGGGAGCATACGGTGGAATTGTTCAGCGTCAAGGGGGCCTCGGACCCGGACAAGATAAAAAGGGTGATGACGGTGTATGACCCGGGCCTCAGACAGATACTTGCCGACTGCGAGCAGCTGGCGAGGGTGGCCGACGAGCCCAGGGTGGAGGTGACGGTGGTGTTTGCCGAACAGGTGCCCCGGAGCATGGACATTGCCGCCGCGGCCCCTCCGGAGGCCTTTGGCCGGGCTCAAAAGGAGCTCAGGAGCATGTGCGCGAGGCTGAAGCACGTAGAGGCAGGGCTCACCTTCCTGCCGGTGCGCAGCTATGCGTCGGACGTAGCCGCCCTGGCGGAAAAGGAGCAGACCGAGCTGTTCGTCATCCCTCTGGAGACCTCGCTTCCCGTCCACAGCCAAAAGCTGCAGCTGGCCATGAGCCTCTACTACTCGGAGATATGCTCCCTGTTC
Source organism: Abditibacteriota bacterium (assembly GCA_017552965.1). Classification (NCBI taxonomy): domain Bacteria; kingdom Pseudomonadati; phylum Abditibacteriota; species Abditibacteriota bacterium. The sequence continues at coordinate 1,947 of JAFZNQ010000054.1, forward strand.
ATCCCGAGGGTATGAGTGGACAACCCGGCCGAAAATAGGTATAATATATTATAGCAGAAACAACAAGAGGTGATCTGGTTTGGATACAAGTGATTTCAAAAACGGGATCTCCATCGTAGTGGACGGAGATATCTGGACTATCGTGGAATTTCAGCACGTCAAGCCGGGCAAGGGCCCCGCTTTTGTCCGCAGCAAGCTGAAGAACGTGAAAAACGGCAAGGTGGTGGAAAAGACCTGGAGAGCCGGCGAGAGAATGGATCAGGCCTTCATAGAACGGGGTCCTCTGACCTACAGCTATCAGGAGGGGGACGAGCTCTATTTCATGGACGAGGATTATGAGCTCAAGAGCGTGCCTGCCGAGGTCCTGGGCGACGGCATCAAGTATCTGCAGGAAGGCATCGAGGTCATGGCCCTCTATCATGACGGCAACCTGCTGTCCGTAGAGCTGCCGGTCAATATCACCTCCACCGTGGTGGATACAGAGCCCGGCGAAAAGGGCAACACCGCTTCCGGCGGCTCCAAGCCCGCCACTATCGAAACCGGCGCCGTGGTCAACGTGCCCTTCTTCATCAACATAGGGGACAGGATCAAGGTGGACACCCGCACCGGCGAATATATGGAACGGGTGAAGGAATGATACCATGAGCGCGCAGGAAACACGCAAGCCTCCCGTCAAGGAGAAGAGTCATATACAGGAATACGTCAGCGCCGCCGGCTATTGGGTCTTCCGGGTAGCCGGAGCCGTCTTCTTTATGAGCTTTTTGTATCTGATAGTAGTCTACTTCGGTCAGAACGTCCGTCAGATAGGCTCCATGCAGCCCGCAGATCAGGTGTATTTTTCCAACGTCCTCAAATACGTCACCCTGATATGCTTCTGGTCCGGTGTGCTGTCGGTGATCAGCTCCGCCGTGGCCTTCTTTCTGGACTATACCTACGGGCAGTTCATCTTCGTGCTGGGCATAGCCTTTTCCTACGGACTGCCGTATCTGCTGTATTATTACACCCCGCAGAGCGACTATTCCAGAGTGTTTTATTATCTGCCGGGCGACCCCAATCCCCATTACTTCCTGAACGAGTTCAACGCCATGTATATCAAGCTGGGCTATCTGATGCTGGCGGTGGGCGCAGTGCTGCTCCTGAGAGAGCTCGTTCTGGAGATAAAGGACGCCAGCGAAAAGAGCCGCAAGACCAAAAAGCAGACCCGGAGCAAAAAGAGCCTGGACCTGGGGATCAACGTCCACTGCTGGGACACCAGCTTTTGCGCCGCGGAGGTCAAAAACGTGTGCCCCGCCTTTGCCGCCAAAAAGAATTGCTGGAAGATGGGCACCGGCTGCTGTGACGAGTCGCTGCTGATGCTCAGCATGGCCGGCAGCAAAAACAAGTATTCGGACAGGCTGAAGGATATGCTCAACCCCCACTCGGCGGAAGAGCGCAGGACCAGGACCTGCAGGACCTGCCACATATACAACGCCCATCAAAAATACAAGTACAGAGCCTTGCTGCCTCTGGTGGTGCTGTTTTCTCTGGGCATAGGCTACCTGTGCTACAAGCCTTTGTTCAACTACTTCCAGAAGGCCATGATGGAGGCGGACAAATTTGCCAGCTTCCTCATCAACAACAATCAGCTGTTGATGGACACCCAGGCCAAGCTGGTGGGCTTTGTGATGTTTGCTGTGGTGATGGCCGTGCTTGCCATGACCGCGGCGGGCGTGTCGCTGCTCAACTATCTGATCTTCAAGCTGAAACTGTAGGTGCGTTATGAATATTGACAGAGCCGAAGAGCTGGCCGAGCTGCTGCGCGGATCCGGCTGCTCCCAGCTGACAGTGAAGGAGGGGGATACCCTCATCCGTCTGAAAAAAGCCCCCGCCGGCCGCCGGGCGGCGAAAGAGGCGCCGGCAAAGCAGGCCCGCCCCGCCGACAAGACCGTCGAGGTCAGGTCGGATATGGTGGGCATGTTTACCTTTGCGGAGCCCTTTGCCCCGGGCGCCCGGGTAGAGGCTGGCAGACTCATCGGGCACATCAAGTCCTTTTCCATAGTCAACGACGTGCTGGCTCCCTGCGACGGAGCCATAGCGGAGATCCGCTGCGAGGACGATGCTCCCGTGGAATACGGTCAGGTCATTATGATCCTGAAAACAGGTGGATAATCATGAACAACGAGCGAGGCTTTTCTTACGTGGCCCTGATCTTTTCCCTGGCTATCATTGCAGTGCTGGTGGCGCTGATGATGGGCGGCCTGGGCAAACAGAAGCCGGATACCATGACGGACTGGTCCAAGAGTGAAAAGCAGACCACATACGGGCAGGCCATGGACGCCGCCCAGGCTGTCACCTGCCAGAACAATCTGGCCCAGGCGCGCAACGCCATCAATATGTATCTGCAGTCGGGAGAGACGCCTCCCGCAGACATCAAGGGGCTGAACCTGCCGGACTCCTGCACCAAGTGCGCAGTCAGCGGCGAGCCCTACGTCTATGACCCTCAGGCGGGCAGGATATCCTGTCCCACCCATACCGGCTTTTAGCGAGGTGCTGTGTGTTTAAGAAGATACTCATCGCCAACCGGGGCGAGATAGCGGTGCGGGTCATCAGGGCCTGCAGGGAAATGGGCATCAAGTCTGTGGCCGTGTATTCGGAGGCGGACAGAGAGTCTCTCCACGTCAAGCTGGCCGACGAGGCCATCTGCGTGGGTCCCGCCATGAGCAAGGACAGCTATCTGAATATGCCCAACATCCTGAACGCCGCCCTCTTTACCGGCGCCGACGCCATACATCCCGGCTTTGGCTTTTTCAGCGAAAATCCGGGCTTTGTGGAGGCCTGCGACAGCTGCGGTCTGGTGTTCATCGGCCCAAGAGCCGAGACCATCGAGCTCCTGGGTGACAAGGCGAGAGCCAAGCAGACGGCCCGGGAAGCCGGCTGCCCAGTGATACCCGGCGGCGAAGGCATCCTGAAGAGCGAGCAGGAAGCGGCGGAGCTGGCCGAAAAGATGGGCTATCCCGTCAGGCTGAAGGCCACCGCCGGAGGCGGCGGCAGAGGCATCAGGATAGTCAACGTCCCGGACGACCTGTCCAACGCCTACAGAGTGGCGTCGGCCGAGGCCGAGGCTTCCTTTGGCAACGGCGATCTGTACATCGAAAAGGACGTGCTGGACCCCCGCCACGTGGAGGTGCAGCTGCTGGGAGACAAGCGCGGCAACTACGTATATCTGGGCGAAAGAGAGTGCTCCATACAGCGCCGCAATCAAAAGCTGCTGGAGGAATCTCCCTCTCCCGCCATAGACGACGCCCTCAGACAGAAGATGGGGGAGGCCGCCGTGGGGCTGGCCCGCTACGTGGGCTACGAGAACGCCGGCACGGTGGAATTTTTGCTGGACTCCCGGGGCGACTTTTACTTCATGGAGATGAACACCCGGGTGCAGGTAGAGCATCCCGTCACCGAATACGTGACCGGCGTGGATATAGTCAAGGAGCAGATCAGGATAGCCGCAGGCGAGGCTCTGTCGGTCCGGCAGGAGGACATCCGCATAGAGGGGCACGCCATAGAGTGCAGGATCATAGCCGAGGACCCCTCCAACAACTTTGCCCCCTCCATAGGCAAGATCAGGCTCTTCGTGCCCGCCGGAGGCCCGGGAGTGAGGATCGACACCCACATCTACGACGGATATGAGATACCTCCCTACTATGACGCCATGATATGCAAGCTCATAGTCCACGACAAGGACAGGCCCTCCGCCATCAGACGCATGAAGCGGGCCCTGTCGGAATTCTATCTGGAAGGCATCAAGACCAATATCGAGTATCAGCTGAAGATCATAGACAACGAGTATTTTGTAAAAGGGGATATCACCACCGGTTTTATTCCCAAAAGGATGAGTCGCTGAGTTGGCCGGAAAATCACAGGAACACAAGCTATACGCCGAGCGCCGGGCTGCCCGGGAGCTGGCAGCCAACATCATATACAGGCTGCTCCTCACGGACCCGGTGGACGAGCATTATGCCCGCCGGCTGCACCTCCTGGCCGAGGCTGCCGACAGAGTCCCTCTGCAGATAGGCTCTCTGCTGGGCGGGGAATGCTTTGGGGTATTCGGCCGGCTGTGCGGCATCCACAAGGCTGCTGTCAGAAAGGCTCTGGCCGCCGGCAGCGGCCCCGAAGAGCTGTCCCTGGCCCTTGACAGGCGTCTTGGACGGCTGACCTGCGGAGAGGTGCTCCGGGTCAGAAGGGACCGCAGGGAGGAGCCTTACAAGGTGTGCCCCGTGCACAAAAGGCTTTCGCTGACTCTGGCGCAGGAGGTCCTCGCGGACTGCGCCGGGGAGGACCGGCTGTCCGGTCCGGCGGAGGAGGTGTCCGCTATGCTGGACGACCCCGCCACAGCGGAGGACGCGGTGTTCGGACCGGCAGCGGACATGCTGGGCAAGGTGTCCGACAGAGAGGCCTCCAAGGCCCGCATCATGGATTACGCCCGTTTTCTGGCAGGGGGCGCCCTGCAGCTGCGGGAAGAGATAGACGGCTTCATCGCCGGCTTCAGCGACAAATACACCCCCGACAGGATACAGCCCAGCGTAAAGGCTTTTATACTGCTGGCGGCCTTTGAAGGCACCTCTGCGGAAGGGGTGGACTTTGCCGTGGCAGTCAACGAAGCTCTGGAGCTGCTCAAAATATACGCAGGGGACGACAGCGTCAGATTTGTCAACGCTCTGCTGCAGGACTATTACGATACGCGAAAGGACATATCACATGGCACAACTCCTTGACGGAAAAGCTCTGTCACAGACCATCAGAGGCGAGATACGGCAAGAGGTGGAGCGCCTCGCCGCAAAAGGGGTGACCCCCAGACTGTCGGTGATACTGGTGGGCTCCGACCCGGCCTCCGTCACCTACACCCGCATGAAGAAAAAGGCCTGCGAAAAGCTGGGCATGATCAGCGATCTCATCGTGTTTCCCGAGGACGCCCGTCAGGAGGAGATAGAGCAGAAGATAGACTCCCTCAACGCCGACCCCTCGGTCCACGGCATCATGGTGCAGCATCCGGTGCCCCGGCATCTGGACGAGCTGGCCATCCTTTCCCGGGTCAGCGTCGCAAAGGACGTGGACGGCATCAGCAGCCATTCTCTGGGCAATCTCTGTCTGGGGACCGCCGACTTTGTCAGCTGCACGCCTCTGGGCATAGTGACCATGCTGGAGCGCTATGATATACCCATAGAGGGCAAAAAGGCCGTGGTCATAGGCCGCAGCATCATTCTGGGCAAGCCGGTGGCCCTGGCCCTGCTGGAGCGCAACGCCACCGTGACCATATGCCATTCCCGGACCCGGGAGCTGCCGGAGATCATCGGACAGGCCGACATAGTGGTGGCCGCCATAGGCAAGCCCGAATTCATCAAGGGCGAGTGGATCAAGGACGGAGCCGTGGTGGTGGACGCCGGCTACAACAAGGTGGAGGGCAGAGACCACGACGTGGGAGACGTGGAGTATGAGGAAGCCGCAAAAAGGGCTTCATGGATCACTCCCGTTCCGGGCGGCGTAGGCCCCATGACCATCACCATGCTGCTGTGGCAGACCCTGAAAAGCGCCAAAAAGGCTGCGGGGGAACGGTGATGCATATACGCCCCTTTGAGCCCGGGGATCTGCCCCGCATGGCCGAGATATGGAACGAAATAGTGGAGGAAGGCATAGCCTTTCCCCAGGAAGAACTCCTTGACCCCGACGGGGCAAGGCGTTTTTTTAATGAGCAGAGCCGGGTGGGAGTGGCCGAGGATGAGGAAGGGATCTGGGGCCTCTATATCCTGCACCCCAACAACGTGGGCCGCTGCGGACACCTCTGCAACGCCAGCTACGCCGTGGACTCCCGCAGGAGAGGGCGGCGTATAGGCGAGGCCCTGGTAAAGGACTGTCTGATGCAGGCGAAGGCTCTGGGCTTCCGGGTGCTGCAGTTCAACGCGGTGGTGGCGACCAATATGCCTGCCAGACGCCTGTATGAGAAGCTGGGCTTTGTGCAGCTGGGAGTGATCCCCGGAGGCTTTCGGATGAAGGACGGCTCCTACGCCGACATATGCCCTTATTACAAGACCCTTTAACGAAAAAAGGAGATACTATGAAATACCTGCTCATGTTGTGGCTGGCGTCAGCGCTTGTCTTCCTTGGCAGCGGAGCCCGGGCGGGAGTGGTGATGTTTCCCCAGCCCTGGAGAGAGAGCGGAGCCAATCTGCGGGAGATGATAAACGATCCCGACGGCTGGAAGGAAAGCCGTGCGGGAGTGGATACCATCGGCTACTGGCCCTGGCTCATGCACGTATATCACCCGGCAGAGGAGCAGCGGCTCTTTTTTGACCGCCTGAGAGAGTGGGGCAAGCAGTTCTGCTTTGAGGTGCCGGTAGTGAAAGGGCACGACTGGTGCGGCACCCTGGAGCCTCTGAACGGCACTACGGCTTTTCGCTTTTATCTGGAGCTGGAAAAGGAATTCAAAAAGAACGGCCTTGCAAAGGTGGACTGCTTCGCCTTTGACGAGCCCGTGTATGCCGCCCTCGCGGTCATTCCTCACCAGATAGCCCAGGGGACCCTGACCATAGATGGCTATCGGCTGTCGGACGACCACAAGGTCCGTATGGACTACGGCCTCAGAGAGACTGCCAAATATATGAAGCATATGAGGGAGCGGTATCCCGATGCGAAATATATGGACATTGAGCCCTATCCCGCCATGAGCCTTGAGGCTCTGAAATACTCCGTGGACGGTCTTATCCGGGAGTGCGCCGCCCTGAAGACTCCCGGCCCCGACGCCCTGCGGATAGACGTGGATTGGGCCGCTATGGAAGCCGGCCTCCTGGAGGGCAGTTGGAAAGAGGTAAAGGAACTGGCCGAATACGTCCGCTCAAAGGGCATGGAGTTCAGCCTCATCTACTGGGCGGCGGACAAGCCCCGGCTGGACGACAGGGGCATAGACAAGCCTCTCCAATGGTATGCGGGGGTGCTGCACATGCTGGGAGTGACCAAAACTGCAGGACTTGAGCCCGACGAATACGTGATGGAGAGCTGGATACATATGCCGGGCCGTTTCGGCCCCGAGACGGACAACACTGCTTATACGGGCTGCCTCAGGGACTGGCTGGAGCTTATTAAGAAATGATCCGTCAAAGCGGCTTCGGCCGCTTTGCCCGTTTTATGGGGAGGTGAGATATGGACAAACCGCTTGAGAAAAAGAAAAGTCCGTTCAAAAACTATTGGCTGAGGGCTGCCGGAGTATGCCTGCCGGTCATCATTTTTATGTGGACTGCCGGCCTGAGCAGCCCCAGAAATATGGGACACAAGATGCTCTCTGCAGGCTTAATGAGCGTTTATGCCGTGATGAAGACCTGCGAGGGAATAGTCGGCCTGGCTGAAAGATATGTTCCTAAAAAGCATATACCGGATATGAGGATATATGATACCGATGTTTTCAGATACGCCTATTATACGGTTTACAGACACCGGCTCCATTACGGCTACGGCAGCTTTTTCCATAACGGCGGCGTAGTCCGGTATATGAACATGCAGGACGTGCCGGAACGCTTCGTCAATGAGTATCTCAATAGCTGTACTGCCTTTGAAATGAAGCATAAGCCGTATAAAAAGACTGTTGTCGGGGACGGACTGACTCTTGTTGAATACAATATCAACGACGCCATCAACGAGTATTATTCCCGTCCCGGGTGGAGGATCGGGAGAAATGACGATTTCGGGATCCTGCACGTCCTTCTGGACGGTGTCAGAGTCGTCTGGTTGTCGGGCAGAAGCCGCCTGGTTAGCGCGGAGCGTAATGAGAACGGCTATTATATCATTACAGACAGGGGCGCCGGATTCGTTGCAGAAGAAAAGGGCAGATACGTCTGCGATTATTACTTAAAGGGAAGCGATATGCATCCGGGGAGCAAAATTGCCGCAGCGCGGATGCTCGACGGCAATACTGCCCGAATAGAGTATAAAAGCGGCGGCGTTGCCCACTGGAGGATCAGGCTGTCAAAAAGAGACTGCGTCAGAAATATCAGAGCCAACGCCGGCGAGAAGTGCGGGGATTATCATAAAGCCTCGGCTTCGATAGTCTGGCATAACGATCGGTTGACCGGAAGTAAGCTCCTTTATGCCTGGGACATGAATCCGGATACCTCCGTGGAGCCGGAATACAAATAAGGATCATTCCGGACTGTAAGCCCTGAAAGCAGCCGGAGGCGGACAGGCATCCGCCTCCGGCTTTTGCTTTTGACCGGCGCCGCTGTGATATAATAATATCGGGAGACCCGGGCCGATCCGGCCCCGGCTGTCAAATATGAATGCAGGTGATCTATGAAACATTTGGCCGTTATTGTTATGCTCGTGTTGCTGGCATCCGGCATGGTCCGGGCCGGCGTAGTCATGTTCCCCCAGCCCTGGCGGGAGGGCGGCGCCAATATGCGGGAGATGATAAACGATCCCGACGGCTGGAAGGAGAGCCGGGCAGGCGTGGATACCATCGGCTACTGGCCCTGGCTCCTGGAACTGTATCACCCGGCGGAGGAGCAGCAGCTCTTTTTTGGCCGGCTGAAGGAATGGGATAAAAAACTGGATTTTGAGGTGCCCGTAGTCAAGGGCTACGAGTGGACTCAGACCAAGGCTCCGCTGGAGGCCGTCGCCGCTTACAGATTCTATATGGCACAGGACCGGCAGTTCAGAAAGAACGGTATGGAAAAGGTGGACACCTTTTCCTTTGACGAGCCGGTTTACGCCGCCCGGGTGGTCCTGCCCTCCCAGATAGCGGAGGGAAAGCCTGAGTTTCCCGGTTTCCGCCTGTCGGAGGACCCTAAGACGTATATCGACTACGCCTGCCGCCAGACGGCCCTTTTTATGAAGCTTATGCAGAAGGAATACCCGGACGCCCGTTACGTGGATATCGAGCCCTATCCGGGGCTCAGCCTGGAGGAGCTGAAATATACGGCGGACGCTCTCCAAAGGGAGTGTGAAAAGCTAAGGATAAAGGAGCCGGACGCCCTGCGGATAGAGATAGAATGGTCCACCGTAGAGGCCGGGACCAAAGAGGGCAGCTGGCAGGACATCAGGAAGCTCTGCGATCACGTGCGCTCAAAGGGCATGGAGTTCAGCTTTATCTACTGGGCGGCGGACAAGGCCCTTATAGACCCTCTGGGAGTGGAGCTGCCGCTGCAATGGTATTGGGGAGTGATGCACAATCTGTCCGCGGCCAGAATAGCGGGCATAGTGCCGGACGAATTCGTGTATGAAAGCTGGATACACATGCCCAACCGTTTCGGCCCCGAGACGGACAACACTACCTATACCGGCTGCCTCAGAGACTGGCTGAGCATGATAGGAAAATAGACATCGCGGCATTATTACGCCGGCGGCACAGTGTCTGCAGCCGGCCTTTTGCGTGGTGATATGTGCTATAATAATAACCGGATAATGCGGCTTTTGCCGCAGAGAAACTGTGCGAGGTTGTTTGTGTTCAGGATAATGATCATGTTCTGTGCCCTTGTCCTGCTTTTATGCGGGACCGCCGTGTATTCCGCAGACAGAAATTATGTGGTGCAGAAAACGCGGGAGGACGCCGGATCCCGGCTGGGCGCCTTTATATCCCTGCGTGTGGCAGAGAGCTGCGCGGACGCCCACCCCGGCTACGCGGTCTTTGACGCTGCCGGCAGACAGGTGTATCCCGTCCCGGGGACGGTCTTTCCCCGATATGCCCTTTCTCATGAACAGCTGGTAAAGATAGCCCGGCTCTGTCAGCAGGAGCAGGGGAGCGTGAAGGGAGCAATGGCAGAAGCCTCCCTGATGGCCAACCAGCTGGAGACCGATGCTTCCCGCCGTGAAAAATACGGAGAAGGGGCTGACGGTCTGTACAACTGGGTGCGGAACGGCGGGTGGTTTTACAGGTCAAAATATTATATGGACAACGGCAAGCTGAAGGAAGCGGTGCTGGAAGGAGTGAGGGACGTGCTCGTAAACGGCCGCCGCACTCTGCCCCTCTTTGTGGACGAGCACGACTGCTTTTCGGACATCGAGTCCATTTCGACAGGCAAGGTGAAGCACAGAAAGCACTACGTAAAGGGAGAGACCCTGGTCAAAAACGTATACGGCTCCGTATATACTTTCTGGTGCTTCCCGGACGCCAAGGCCGACCCTTTTGGATATACCGATGAGGCCGTGAAGGCCGTAAAGGAAATGGGGGGCCAGGGACCCGAAGAGCTGCTGAAGACCGGGGAAGGAGAATGATGAAAAGGCTTATCGTTTTTGTATGCGCGCTGTCGGTTCTCGCCGGCGCTTGCTTGGCAGAGGTCATAATGTTCCCCCAGCCCTGGCGGGAGGGCGGCGCCAATCTGCGGGAGATGATCGCCGATCCCGAGGGCTGGCAGGAAAGCCGTAAGGGCGTGGACACCATCGGCTACTGGCCCTGGCTCATGGAAAGAGATCAGGACGCGGAGTCGCAAAAACGGTTTTTCCGCTGCCTGAAGGACTGGAACAAAAAGCTGCAGTTCGAGGTGCCGATCATCAAGAGCTTTGGCTGGAAGGAGGGCAAGCCTCCCCTTGACGCCGACGAGGCCTTCGCCTTTTATATGGCCCAGGACCGCATGTTCAAAAAGAACGGTCTGGTGAAGGTGGACTCTTTTTGCTTTGACGAGCCCGTATACGCCGCCCGGGTGGTGATACCCGCCGATATCGCAGGGGGCCAGCCTCCGGTGCCGGGCTTCCGCATGTCCGATGACCCCAGAGTGTATATAGACTACGCCTGCCGGGAAACGGCAAAGTTCATGAAGCTGATGAAGAAGGAATATCCCGAGGCCAGGTATATGGATATCGAGCCCTATCCTGCCCTGAGCCTTGAAGAGCTCAAATACAGCGTGGATATCCTGAACCGGGAGTGCAAAAGGCTCCGGATCAAGGGGCCCGACGCCCTGCGGATAGACGTGGACTGGGGCAGCATGGAAGCGGGAGTCCTCTCCGGCAGCTGGGCTGAGCTTGGGGAGCTGGCGGGATACGTGCGCTCCCGGGGTATGGATTTCAGCCTCATCTACTGGGCCGCAAATCAGCCCTCCGGGGACATATCCATGCACTGGCGCAACGGGGTCCTGCATATGCTGGACTGCACGGAGAAGGCCGGCCTGAAGCCGGACGAATACGTGCTGGAAAGCTGGATACAGATGCCCAACGCCTTCGGTCCGGAAACTGATCAGACAGCCTATGCCGGCTGCCTCAGGGACTGGCTGAAGCTGATAAAGAAGTGACGCAGATAGGAGGGGAATATGTCAGAATGTCCGTTTTGCGGAAAAGAGCTGCCCGAGGAAAGCGGGCTTTGCCCGAAGTGCGGCAGAGAGCAGGCAGGGCCTGCGGAGAATGACGCTGCGGAAGACACAGCCATCCGGGAGGCCCTGCTCGGAAATCATGCGGCAGAATACATCGGAAAGTTTGACCGTATGGCAGCGGCCCGAAATCCCCTGTCCTGGAACACGGCGGCCTTTTTCTTCGGAGCCCTGTGGATGGCCTACCGCAGGCTCTACGTCCAGGCCCTGTGCTTCACCCTGCTGGGGGCTTGCGTGGGCTGGAACGTGACCGACCTTACTCTGTCTGCGGCTCTGACCGTCGCCCTGGGGCTGGTGGCCGGGGTCTTCGGCAACAGGATATATATGAGCGCAGTCGGCGCCCGGGCGGCAAAGGCCCGGACCCTGCAGGGAGCCGCCCGGGAAGCCTACGTAAAAAGAAACCGCCCGAGCCTGTGGGGGGTCCTCATATTTCTGGCGGTCCTGGCGGCCATCCTCTTTGCCGTGCTGTGGTATGCATCGTCGGATTGACGGCAAAAGCCCTTCTGCCTGTGAGGCAGAAGGGCGTATTTTTGTGTGGGCGGACTACAGGTCGGACACCATTTCTATGGTCTCGGCTATGGCCTCGTCCAGAATGCGGAGAGCCGTGTCTATCTCCTCCCGGGTGACGATGAGAGGCGGCTCCAGCCGGACCACTCTCGGATTGTTGAGGGAGTAGGCGCAGAGCAGGTCCCGCTTGCCGCAGGCGGCTATGAGCAGAGAGCCGATGTCCTCGTCCTCGAATTCCAGGCCATACACCAGTCCAATGCCCCTGGCGTCCTTGATCCAGTCGGGATAACGGGCCTGCAGGGCCTTGAGGCCCTCAAAGAGCTGGGCTCCTCTTTCCCGGCAGTTGTCTATGACCCCCAGCTTTTTGGTGGTCTCGATGGCCGAGAGCACTGCGGCGCAGGCCAGAGGGTTGCCGCCGAAGGTGGTGGAGTGCATAAAGGGATTCTGTCCGAAGAGGGCATTCCACACCTTTTCGTTCGCCGAAAAGCCTCCTACGGGCATGACTCCGCCTCCCAGAGCCTTGGCCATGGTGATGATGTCGGGGACGATGCCCGAGTGCTGGCAGGCAAACCACTTGCCGGTCCTGCCAAAGCCGGTGCGCACCTCGTCCACTATGAGCAGGGCGCCCTTGTCCCGGGTGATGCGGCGGACGGCCCGCATATATTCGTCGTCGGCCACGTTGACGCCGCCCTCGCCCTGGAGCGCCTCCAGAATCACTGCGGCGGTGTCTTCGTCCACAGCCTTTTCCATGGCTTCGACGTCATTGAAGGGCACGCAGCAGGTCTCCTGCAGCAGGGGCTTGAAATGCTGCTTGTACACCTCTCTGCCCGAGACAGACAGACCGCCGTAGGTCTTGCCGTGAAAGCCGTTGACGCAGCTCACGTATTTGGGGCGGCCGGTGGCGATCCTGGCAGCCTTGAGAGCTCCCTCCACTGCCTCCGTGCCGGAGTTGCACAAAAAGGTGTAGCATATGTCTCCGGGCAGCACCTCTGCCAGGGCCTCGCAGGCGTCTGCCAGCTCGGTGGACAGGAAAAAGTGGCTCTTCAGGGCCTCCTTGTCCAGCTGGGCTCTGACGGCGGCCACCACGTCGGGGTTCCTGTGGCCCAGGCTGAAGGCGCCGTAGCCTCCCACGAAGTCCAGAAAACGTCTGCCGCTGATGTCATATATATAGCAGCCCTCGGCCCGCTCCTCGGGCACCGAAAAGCCCGAAAACTGCAGTATGTTGGCGTATGCCGGGTTGACGTATTTTCTGTATTTGGCAATGGTTTCGTCCGATATGCGTTCGATGTCTGTCATTGGTCCTGTCCTGTGTATTCCGGCCGGGGCCGGTGTGTCTATCGCTGTTTTCTCGTGCGCCTCGCAAGCTCCACTCCGTGGGCCAGTATGCCGATAGCCTTGTTTTCTATCTGTCTGATGCGCTCTCTGGTGAGCCCGAATTCCCTGCCCACCTCTTCCAGGGTGCGGGGCTTTTGTTCCTCTGTCCCGCAGCGCATGAAGAGGATGCGCTTTTCCCGGTCGGTCAGGAGATACATATGCTCCTGGGCCAGACGCGCGTACCGGTCATAGTCTGCGACTTCTCCGTTCAGCCGGCGGGCTACCTTGACTACCAGCAAGGGGGAGTATTTCGCGTGCATGTCATTGGTCTTGTCGTTCATCTTGTCGTTTCGTGTCCTCTTATTGGAGATATTCCTTCAGGCTCTTGTTGTAGGATTCTCTCTGCAGCTTCTTGATGGCCTTTGATTCTATCTGTCTGATGCGCTCTCTGGTCACGTTCAGCTTGCGCCCCACCTCCTCGAGAGTGCAGGGGTTGCCGCCGTTGAGGCCAAAGCGCATGATGATCACTTCTCTCTCCCTCTCCGTGAGCATGTTGAGGGCCTCTTCCACCTTTTCCTTGAGCACCGAGTTGTTGGTGGCGTCCTGAGGGGATATGGTGACGTCGTCCTCTATGAAGTCCGACAGGTGGGAGTCTTCCTCTTCGCCGATAGGCGTCTCCAGACTCAGGGGCTCGGGAGCGATCTTGATGATCTGGCTCACCTGTTCGTCCGTGAGGTCCATAGCCTTGGCTATCTCCTCCAGAGTCGGCTCTCTGCCGTTTTTCTGCTGCAGACGGGAGCGGGTCTTGGACATCTTGTTGATGGTCTCCACCATGTGCACCGGTATGCGGATGGTGCGGCCCTGATCCGCTATGGCTCTGGTGATGGCCTGCCGTATCCACCAGGTGGCGTAGGTGCTGAACTTGAAGCCTCTCCGGTAGTCGTACTTGTCCACCGCGCGCAAAAGACCTATATTGCCCTCCTGTATCAGGTCGGAAAATATCATGCCTCTGCCCACGTATTTCTTGGCGATGCTCACCACCAGCTTCAGATTGGCCTGCACCAGCTTGTCTCTGGCCGCCTCGTCTCCCTTGGCTATCTTGTGGGCCAGCACCATCTCGTGCTCGCTGGACAACACGGGAGTATTGCCTATCTTCTTCAGCCACATCTTGACCGTGTCGTCGGGAGGTATGACCTCCAGCTCCGACTCGATCTTGGTGTATTCGGTGGCTGCATCCTCCAGGTCGGCGTCATTGGGCTCCGCGTCGCTCAGCCTGTCCTGGCGGGACGCGGACTTCACACAGGAAATGCCCATTTTCTCCAGCCTGCCTATCAGGTCGCCGAGCACGTCCGGATCCGTGATCCTGGTGTTGCCCAGCAGCTCGTTGAGGCGGTCGTAGGTGATCTGCCTTACGTCCGGATCCAGGGAGTTGGATATCCTGAGGACCAGCTCGCCTATGTCATCTTTTTGTCTGCTCATATATAGTCGTTACCCTTTTCTTTTTTCCAGCCATTCTCTCAGATAGTTTCTCAGAGCGGCGCTCCTGGAGGGATGGCGCAGCTGGCGTATGGCCTTGTTTTCTATCTGTCTGATACGCTCTCTGGTCACGTTGAAGTGGGCTCCCACTTCCTCCAGGGTCCTGGGACAGCCGTCGTGGAGCCCGAACCGCATGATGATCACTTCTCTTTCTCTCTGTCCCAGCATGCCCAGCGCTTCGTCCAGCAGCTCATTGAGCACCGTGTTGTTGGTGGCGTCGTTGGGGGAGGGGGAATCGGTGTCCACCACGAACTCGATGAGATGGGAGTCCTCCTCCTCTCCTATGGGCGTCTCCAGACTCAGGGGATCCTGGGATATGGTCCTGATCTCGTGGATCTTTTCCAGAGGGATGCCGGTCTCCTTGACCAATTCGTCGGTGGTGGGCTCCCTGCCGTTGCGCTGCACGAAGTTTTGCTGTGTCTTGACCAGGTGATTGATCTTCTCCACCATATGCACCGGTATGCGGATGGTGCGGCCCTGGTCCGCTATGGCTCTGGTGATAGCCTGCCGTATCCACCAGGTGGCGTAGGTGCTGAACTTGTAGCCCTTGGTGTGGTCAAACTTTTCCACTGCCCTGATGAGGCCTATGTTGCCCTCCTGTATCAGGTCCGGGAAGCTGAGGCCCCGCCCCAGGTATTTCTTGGCTATGGCCACCACCAGCCTCAGATTGCACTCTATGAGGTTGGACTTGGCGTCCTTGTCGCCCTTTTTGACCTTGCAGGCCAGTATCACCTCCTGACTGGAGGTCAGCAGATTCTTTTTGCCTATCTGGGACAGCCAGCTCTTGACGCTGTCGTCTATGCGGACTCCCGCTCCGGTGAGCTGCTCCTCCAGCTTGGTCTCGCTGATGTCCTCCAGCTCGTCGGCCTCTACCTCAAAGTCTATCAGATTTTCGTTTTCTTCCGGCGTGGTCTTGAAGCCGTTCTCTGCCAGCATATCCAGCAGGAGCTCCTGACAGTTGAGGTCGGGGAGATGGGTCTCCATATAGTAGAGCAGCTGGTCGTAGGTGATGAATTGCTTGTCGCCTACGCTGTCAACTATCTTTGTGTACAGATCCTTCAGGTCCCTGTCGCTATCAAAGGACGCTGTTTCCCTTGGCATTGAATTCTCCTTACTTTGCTGAGAAGCCCTTGCTTTTCATAAGCGTGAGCAGCTCCTGGTATTCCGGGTCGGAGGCCTTCAGCTCGCCTCTCGAGAGCTTGTCGGTCAGTTCTTTTTTTCTGTCGGTCCGGCGGGCAAGGGCTTCCTCTTTGATGATGCTCATCAGCTCCGCAGGGGAGCCCGTGAGCAGCTCCGTGTCCGCCAGCATGGTGTAAAAGGGCTCCTGCAGCCCGTTCTCGGCTATCTCCCGGGTCAGATCGTCGAAGGATATGCTCTCCCCGGCGTCACAGTGAGCCTTGAGCAGCTCTGCCAGCCGGCGGAAAAAGCCTCCGGCAAAATACTCCGTGGAGATGCACGAAAAGATCTCGCTGAGACTGAAGTCGTCCTGGACGGCTCCCGCCAGCAGCAGCTCCTGCGCCCTGAAATACTTGCTGCGGGCGTCGGGCCTGAAGGGCTCCTCCTCTCCCGCGGCTGCGGGAGCGGGGCCGGAGAGACGATCCACTTCTTTGCGTATCTGCTCTTCGGCGTTGGCGCCGGTCTGGTATCTGGGGTGCAGATAGGCCACGTCTCCGATGAGGGCGTCCCTCTTGATGCCGTTGGGCTCTTTGGCTATGATGGGCATCACCGCATTCAGGGCCTCCATCCTGCCCTGACGGCCGGAGAGGTCGTAGCCTTTGAGGGTGTGTCGTATCTCAAACTCCAGCAGACCCGTGTCGGCGGCCAGGATGTCCGCAAAGCGTCCGAAGCCTCCGCTTCTGATGAGAGAGTCCGGGTCCTCGCCCTCCGGGAGGCCGGCGCATTTGACGTTCATACCGGCGGCCAGGAGCAGCTCTCCGTTGCCGAAGGCCGCCTTGACTCCGGCTTTGTCCGCGTCAAAGCACAGAATGACGTTCCTGGTGTAGCGGGCCAGCTTTTTGATGTGCTCGGTGGTCATGGCCGTGCCCAGGGTGGCCACGGCGTTGGTGATGCCGGCAGAGTGGCAGGCAATCACGTCCATATAGCCTTCTACTATTATAACACGATCAGCTGCAGATATCTCACCGTGAGCCAGATCCAGAGCATAAAACTCCTTGCCTTTGGTAAAAAGAGGCGTCTCGGAGGTGTTGAGATACTTGCGCGGGTCCTTGTCGGCGTCGATGATCCTGCCGCCGAAGGCTATGACCTGCCCCAGTATATTGCGTATGGGGAACATGAGCCTTCCGCGAAAACAGTCATAGACCCGCCCCTGTTCATTCTGGCTCAGAAGGCCGGCCTTCAGGGCCGTCTGCCGGGGGATGCGCTTGCTCTCCAGATAATTCAGGAGCCCGTCCCATTTGTCCGGAGCCCAGCCCAGGCCGAAGCGGGCTATCATGTCGCTGTCGATGCCTCTTCTGGAGAGATAGCTGATCACAGCGGGCTCCGCGTTCTTCAGCGACAGGGCAAAATAGTCGGCGGCCACACTGTTGGCCTCCAGCAGCTGCTCCTTTTCCGAAGCCTTTTCCCGGGCCCGGGGGTCTCTCCTGATGGTGACTCCCGCTTCCCTTGCCAGCAGCTCCAGAGCCTCCGGAAAGGACAGATTTTCTTTTTTCTGGATGAACGAAAAAATATCTCCCGCTTCACCGCACCCGAAGCATTTGAAAAACTGCTTTTTGGGGTCCACGTTGAAGGAGGGGGTCTTTTCGCTGTGAAACGGGCACAAGCCCAGATATTTGCTGCCCTGCTTTTTCAGCGATACGTATTTTGAGATAACGTCTACTATGTTCAGCCGGCTTTTGATCTCGCCGACGTAATCCTCAGCCAATGGTCCGTCTCCTTTATACGTATGGTTTTCTACTATTATTATACGCTATCGACGCGTAAAAAGTGCCCGGAAACGGGTCCGGGCACTGATTTTGTGATGAGAGATCAGTTGTAGATGGGATCGCCTACGGCGATGGTCAGAGCCACCAGCTTCTTGTTCAGGAAGGTGTAGGCCACGCCGAACTTGTCCATGTAGTCCATTCTCATGTAGTTGCCCAATATCTGAATGTTGGAGGGGTCGATGCCCATGAGGTAGGTGACCAGCTTGTAGGTGTCGCCTATCATGATGCCGTTGTTCAGCTTGGCATACTTCCAGGGATACAGGCTGACTACGGTGATCTGGCTGATCTTGCCGCCTGTGACTATGAACTCCAGATTGGTGCCTGCGGGCAGGTCATACTGCCAGCACAGGGACTCTTCGTCTATCCTGGAGGAGGTGCCTGCAAAGGCAGTGCCTGCAGTCTGCGCGCCGCCGGCTGCGGTGGCGCCGCCCATACCGGGCATGGAAGGCATGGTGGGAGAGCCGGGCATGGTGGGAGTAGGCATTGACATAGCTCCCGGATCAGGCGTAACGGACATACCGCCTCCCGAAGGCATGCTGGGAGTACTGGGCATGGTAGGAGTACTGGGCATGGTAGGGCTGGTGGGCATAGTCGGTGTCGGCATGGTCAAAGCCCCCGAGGGCATGCTGGGCGAAGTCGGCATGGTGGGAGTAGGCATAGTCAAAGCGCCTGCGCCCATAGCAGAAGTGCCGCCCATGGTGTCGGTGCCCATCATTCCGGTGCCCATCATTCCGGTGGACTGCTGAGGAGCTGCGGAATGGATGATGACCTTGGTGGGGTTGCCATACTTTTCCAGGATTCTCAGAGCGTTGTCGCCCAGCTTGACGCCGGCCAAAGAGGTCTCCTTTGTCTTGACGCTCTTGAATACTCTGCCGGCAGTGACGTCAGATCCGTTCAGGATGCTGGCGGGTACCTTTTTGGAAGCCGGGGCGGCTTTCTTCCCTGCGCAAAGACCGGGAACGGCCGCTGCTGCGATGAGAATGGCTATCAGCACACACAAGGCTGCTTTTGCTTTTGATGTCATTTGACTTCTCCTTCTTCAACACATGAAACGTATATGAAACACATACAGAGTTGTGAGAAAATACGGTTCTCTATATTCATTTTACTATGTTCACAAAAAGTTTTTCAAGCATTTTTTGCCCGCGGACGGAAAAATTTTTAATTATTTTATTATTTCCTCCATGGTCACGCACTTATAGCCGTTGCTGGCGGCGTGGTCCAGTATCACCGGCAGGGCTTTGGTCACCGCTACCACGTCGTTGTGGAGCAGGTAGATGAACCCGGGCTTCATGCTGCTGATGCAGTAGTCCGCCAGTATCTCGGGAGTGGATTCCTGCAGGTGGGTGGAGTTCTTGGTCCAGAGGCCTATATGGACGCCGTATTCCCGGGACAGCCTGCTCTGCTCTTCGTCCCTGTTGCCGCCGGGAGGGCGGAAATACAGGGTGGGCTTGCCGCCGCAGGTCAGGATGGAGCAGTAGCACTGCAGGGTCTCCTTGACTATGTCCGGGTAGTCCAGCTTGGTGTAATTGGGATGGTTCTGGCTGTGGAGCGCCAGCTGGTGGCCGTCCTCCATGATCTGCTTGATGATCTCGGGATACTTCTCCGCCTGCCTGCCCACCAGGAAAAAGGTGGCCTTTACTCCGTATTCCTTCAGTATCTTCAGGTTTTCCAGAGTGGTGGGGGTGGGGCCGTCGTCAAAGGTGAGGCATATCTGCTTTTTGTCGGGATTGCCCTTTTCGATGACGCTGACTCCCTCGGATATGAAGTAATACCTGCGCAGCAGGTCCGAGGCGTCTCTGTACTGGGGGTTGGCCGCCACGCATTGGATCAGCGATTTTTCGTGGAGCTCCAGGTCCTTTTCTCTGGCGGCGCAGACCGCCATGAGATAGTTCACCGATTCCATGCCCTGACGGGGAGTGACGAACTCGGTGAGCCGGTCCCATATCTTCTGCTCGTCCGGAGCGGCGTGCTCCTTCTGGTTGAACACCTCGATGGTAAAGGTCTTGTCGGAGAGCTTGTTGCCATAGGCGTCCATGGCCGTGATCTTCACGTCGTGGATGCCGTTGAGCAGGGTCTCCGTATTGAGGGTGAAGCTGTAGGGATAGGAGTTGGTGACGCTCCTCATCCTGCCGTCTATATACAGCATGGCGGACTTGATATCGTCGTTGCTGCCTATGTCCGCCTTGATGCTGGCCTTGCCCTGCAGGGTGTAGTCCGCCTTTTTGGTCTGCGCGTCCAGGCCTATGGGACCCTTGACGGAGAGAGCGTTGAAGAATATGGGCTTCTTGTAGTCATAGGCCAGTATGATGCCCTTGGTGTCCTTGTATATGTCTCTGCCCTTGACCCGCTCTATCTCCCGCAGGCCCTTCAGAGAGTCGGCTATGTTGTCCCGCAGCATGTTCCAGTAGGCGTGAAGCTCTATGGCGGGCAGGTTGTCCGCAGGCAGCTCGGGGTCGCAGTAGTCGGCGTCCTGCATGGTCCTGAGGAAGGCCATGATCACCTCGTAGCCCTCTATGCGCCCCTCAAAAGCCGAGAAGGCCTCTATGGCCTGGGGATATTTGGCCCTCCGGGCCAGCAGCACGGCCTTGCACAGCTCCGCCACCGGATTGGTCTCGGCGTCAAATATCTTCTGGGCTTCGTCTCCGTAGCCGCCTATCATCAGGTCGATGCCGTACAGAGTGCGGATATAGACGTCCTCTCCGAAATACTTTTTCATATTGCGGAGCACTTCTATGGACGCGTTGGTGTCGCCTATCTCCGTGTAGGAGATGGCGTCGTTCATCAGACGGGAATAATCGTCGCCGTCGTCCGCCGCTGCCGCGCAGGCCAGGGCCAGGAGCAATATGAGGGCTGCTAAAAACCTTTTCATAATAGATGAAAAGCCGGTCTTCGTAAGACCGGCTTTGTGTGGTCGTGATCAGTCGTTGTAAACGCTGACGGCTTTTCTGCCCTTTACGTTTTCAAATTTGACCGTGCCGTCAATCAGAGCAAACAGGGTATCGTCCTTGCCTCTCCCGACGTTGTTGCCGGGATGGATGCGGGTGCCTCTCTGTCTCACGATGATGCTGCCCGCCGTGACTATCTCGCCGCCGTATTCCTTGACACCCAGTCTTTTGGGATTGGAATCACGTCCGTTGCGCGTACTGCCAACACCTTTTTTATGTGCCATGGTATGCCTCCGTTTATGCTACAGTGATCTTGCTGATCTTTACAGCGGTCAGATCCTGTCTGTGTCCGTATTTCTTGTGGTAGTCCTTCTTGGGCTTGTAGATATAGCCGTTGATCTTCTTGCCGCGGTAGTTCTTGATGACTTCGCCTTCCACCACAGCGCCTTCCACGAAGGGAGTGCCTACCTTGATGTCGGCATCCACCACCAGAAGTATATCCTTGAATTCTATTTTGTCGCCGGCGTTCACGTCCGAGAGTCTGTTGACGGAGATGATGTCGTTCTCCGAGACCTTGAACTGCTTGCCGCTGGTCTTGATAATGGCGTACATATGTGTGCCCCCTAATCTTTTCTTCATTTTCAGACAGACAAATACTATTATACACGTTTCCGGAGCGCTTGTCAAATACCTCCGGAAAAAAAGGCCGGGACTTTCCGCATAAATTATTATAGCAGAATCTTCAAAAAAAATCCCGGGGCCAGTTGACAGGGGCCTGTCAAAGGATTATAATGTATATGTAAGTCGCATAAACGAATGTGTATATAGCTATGAAAACCATTACTTCTCAGGTAAAATTCATTATACAGGATACTATCAAGGCGCATTTCTGGCAGAGCTGAGCGCTGCCGGAAATGCATCATCAACTCCGCAGCGCAACGACACGGCGCTGCGGTTTTATATTGCCGCAGTTTATGCGGCTTTTTTGTTTTTCGGACGTTTTTCGGGCCGCTTCTCCGGAGCGCAAAAAAGAAGCGGAAAAGCGTTCAGGCACCGCCCTTCTGCGGAAAAAATAAACAATTGGGTAAGAATGTAAATATAACGACTGATATAAAGGAGGCGCTCCGGCGGGTGTGGACAACGTGTTTCAAAACTGATATAATAATATTAATGATCATTAGAGGTTAACCAGATGAATTACTACTTCAACGCCATGGCGGAGACCATGAGCCAGGATCAGCTGAAGACCGTTCAGCTCCGGGGCCTTCAGAGGACCATCCGCAACGCCTATATCAACAACGAGTTTTACCGCAGCAAGTTTGACGCGGCGGGAGTGAACCCCAACGACATCAAGAGCCTGGACGACCTGCCTCTCCTGGGCTTCATAGACAAGAACGACCTGCGGGACCAGTTCCCCCTGGGCATGCTGTGCAAGCCCGAAGAGGACATCAGGGAAATGCATATGTCCTCGGGTTCCACCGGGACTCCGGTGGCCATGGTGTATGACGAGCACGACCTGGACCAGTGGGCGGAATGTATGGCCCGCTGCTATCATATGGCGGGGGTCCTGCAGGGCGACAAGGTGCAGATCACCCCTACCTTCGGCCTCTTCAACGGCGGCTTCGGCATGTATCACGGCGCCAGAAAGGCCGGCCTCTTCGTGGTGCCTGCCAGCAGCGGCAACACGGCGCGCCAGATAAGGCTCATCAACAGCTTCCACGTCAAGTGCCTGACCGGCGTGGTCAGCTACACCATGCGCATCATGGAGGTCATGAACGAAATGGGCGTCACCATGCCTTCCCTGAAGGTGGGCATCTTCGGCGCGGAGACCTTTTCGGACAAGATGCGCGAAAAGATAGAGAAGGGCCTCAATATCGAAGCCTTTGACATCTACGGCATGACCGAGACCGGAGGCGTGGGCACCACAGGCATGGACTGCGCCGCTCACGACGGCATCCATATTTTTGAAGACCAGTATATCATCGAGATCATCGATCCGGAGACCGGCAAGGTGCTTCCGGACGGCCAGAGCGGCGAGGTGGTCTTTACCAGCCTGAACCGCAACTGCATCCCCATCATCCGCTTTAAGACCGGCGACATCAGCCGCATCATTTCCAGAGAGACCTGCGCCTGCGGCCGCACCCATGCCAGAATAGACCGCATCAAGGGCAGGATAGACGACATGCTCATAGTCAAGGGCGTCAACTTCTTCCCCAAGCAGGTGGAGCAGGCTCTGATGGAGATCCCCGGCGTGCTGTCCGACTATCGCATCATCATCTACGAGAACCACGGCATCAAGGACGTGCGCATAGAGGTGGAGGCCGAGGAAGGAGTCACCGGCTACACCGTGGAGAAAAAGCTCAAGGAAGTGCTGGGCTTCTCTCCCAAGGGCGACGTTTACAAGCCCGGCAGCCTGCCCAGAAGCGAAGGCAAGGCCAAGAGAGTCTTTTACCAGAACGAAAACGGCGAGCTTGTGTAGAGCATGAAAGCCGTTACCCCCCGCACGATCTACGGAGCGGTGTGCCTCACCCTGATCCTGCTGCTTTTGGCAAAATTTGCGGGAGCCATGTCCTCCGTCATCATCAGTCTTGCGCTGTCTGCCATTCTGGCGGCGGCGCTGGACGCGCCCGTCAGCTGGCTGGAACGGCGCAGGGTCTCCCGCAGCGTGGGGACCTTTTTGTGCGTTGTGGCGGCGCTGGGGCTGGCGGTGTTTGCAGTCAGGCTGGTGGCCCCAATGGTCAGCAGCCAGGCCCAGGCCCTGTCGGACCAGTGCCCCCGCTTGGTGAAGCAGCTGGACGCCAAGGCCGAAAAGTATCTGAAGACCATCAAGGTGGATCCCAGACACCTGGATCTGGCCAAGCTGGACATCAAGCCCGGCGCCGTGGCCAAGGGCGTGGCCGGCAGCGCCGCCTGGGTGGGTCAGAACGCTCTGAGCGCTCTGACCGGGGCCTTTTTGGTGATAGTCTTTACCATATATATCCTCATAGAGCCCAGGCCTCTCATCAAAGGGGCGCTGCACCCGTGGCCTGCGGACGTCCGCAAAAAGATACGCCGGTGCCTCATCCGCATTAAGAAGGCCATTTCCTACTGGGTCGTGGGCCTTATGCTGGGCAGCTGCTGCATATTTTTGCTCACCTGGCTGGGGCTCTCCCTGATCAGGATGCCCAACGCCTTCCTGTTCGCCGTCATTGCCGGCCTGATGAACATCATCCCCACTCTGGGGCCCATCCTTTCGGCGGTGCCTCCCGTGCTCATAGCCATAATAACCAACCCGGTCATGATCCTGAAGGTCATAGTGGTCTACGTGGTGGTGCAGCAGTGCGAAGGGCACCTGGTGACCCCTCTGGTCATGCAGAAGCAGCTCTCCATACACCCGGTGGTGCTGCTCTTCTCCATATTCGTTATGGGCACCCTGTTCGGGGTGGCGGGCATATTCATCACCGCCCCCGTGGTGGCTTCCGTGGGCATCATCTACGACGAATTCTACGCCAAGGAGGCCCGGCGCCGGGCGGGGAAAAGCTCCGGCGGATAAGCCCCTCGCCGGCATTTTGCCTTCCCCGGACCGTAAAAGGCTGCGCGGCATAACGTTCCGCCCTGCGGATGCGCAGACGGCCGTCCGCGGGAAAGCCGGCAATACGCATAAAAGGTGAGAAACTATGATGAATTACCGGAGACATTTGAGATCCGTTCCCTTTACGGTCCTGTTTGCGGTTGTCTGCGCGGCGCTGGTCATTCTCGGGCGGACACTGCCCTTCGGAAGCACCGTGAGAATCGGGGACATGCCGTTTCCCTACACCGATGCCTTTGTCATGATCTCTTACGGGCTCGGAGGGCTGGGCTGCGGATTATTATCCTTTGTCATCCTTTTCGCCGGAGAATTTATGCTGGCGGAAGGAAACCCTTCCATATACGCCTCTTCCGTTTATCTGATAATCGGGCTGGCTTTCTCTGCCATGTCCTTCAACGGCTGGTTTGCGGACGTGAAGAAAACGCTTTCCGGCATTGTCCTGCTGTCCGTCCTGCTTGCGCTTTCCTGGCATTTTGCTTTTACCGTCCTGGCAGTCGATGCCGACACCTCGAATATGTTATACGGTATACCTGTCCCCAAGCTCTTTCTCTGCGCGCTGCCTCAGACCGTTCTGGCGGTCCTGGCTGTCGGCGGTTTTTTCAAATACGCGCCGGACAAATACAAGCGTATTGCCGGCTGGGCCGACCGGGACATATTCAGCGCCCGCGAAGGGGAGAACAGGTCTGTCCTGGCAAGGCGCATCACCTTATTGTCCCTGTTGGGGTCTGTACTGCTGGGCGCCGCCGCGATATTCAGCGCGTGTCTGTTCTCGGCCGCGGGTGAAGGGGTACCCTTCAGCCTCGGATATTTTGTTTCCAGATGGCAGTTTAACCTGCAGCTGGGACTGATGATGCTGTGCACCTCCGCGCCGGTTGCCTTCCTGGTAAATCTGTACGTCATGATGAGGGTCGCCGTTCCCATCAATGAAATGTCGTATTTGACGGAAAAATACTACGAGGATGGAGATGAGCTCCGTCCGGAGGAGTTCTCGGAGCTGCGGATCCGTACCGGCGACGAGATAGAAAAGCTCTATCGCAGTATGCTGAAAATGCAGGGAGATATATCCTCGTATATCGCCCGTCTCGTTGAAGAGGAACGCCATTCGGCGCACCTGACAAAGGAGTTCATGCTGGCTCTCTCCAAAGCCGTTGACGCCAAGGATCACTATACCAGCGGCCATTCGCAGCGGGTAGCGGAATACTCGAGAGAGATCGCAAGACGGATGGGCAAAAGCCTCGGGGAGCAGGAAGATATCTACACCATGGGGCTGCTGCATGACATCGGAAAGATCGGCGTTCCGGAGTCCATCATCAATAAGAAAGGGAAGCTGACCGATGAGGAGTTTCAGGCTGTCAGGGAGCATCCTGTGACGGGACATGAGATACTGAAGACCGTTGAGGAGATCCCCCGACTGGCTGTCGGAGCGCGCTGGCATCACGAAAGGTATGACGGACGCGGCTATCCGGACGGGCTGAAGGACGGCGAAATACCGGAGGAGGCGCGGATCATAGGCGTGGCCGATGCGTATGACGCTATGACCAGCAATCGAAGCTATCGCAACGTCATGCCCCGGGAAAAAGTGCGGGAACAGATAGAGAACGGCAGGGGGACGCAGTTTGACCCCCGCATCGCAGACGTGATGCTGACTATGATGGAAGAGGATAAGGAATTCCGGATGCAGGAGTAAGGCAGCCCTGTCCGGCGTGTTTCATATCTGCAATATTCCGAAGCAACCCCGTTAGGAGGTCTTTTATGATCACAAAGCTTATTGTATGCTGCGCGGCGTGCCTTTTGCTGCAAAGCGTGGTGTTTGCAGGCGAGGGCGGGTATTCCCGCTATCTGGCCGATATGCTGTTTCCCGCCGGCAAGCCGGCGGAGGCGGCCCGCGTACGGGTCGTAAGGGATTTTTCGCCGGGCTGCACCAAGTTCGGCAGCCGCTGCGCGGGAGGCCCGTGCCAGCTGGGGGGCAAAACCTACCCGAGGGGCATCGGCGCCAATTCGCCTTCCGAGATACTGGTATCTCCCCTCAAGCCGGTGAAAAGGCTGACGGGCCTCTACGGCCTGGATATGAGCGCCTTCCGGTCTCCGGGCTCCTGCGAATTTATCGTAAAGGCCGGAGAGGAGGAGCTTTTCCGTTCGCCGGTGATAAAGGGCGACGGCAAGGCCTATCCTCTGGACGTGGATATGAAGGGCGTCCGGGAGTTTTCCCTGGTCATCACCGACGGGGGCGACGGCCCCACCAGCGACCACGGCGACTGGGCGGAGCTGAAGGCGGAGTATGAGGACGGGACGGAGGAATATCTCAGCGATATTGCCGGCATCCCGGCGGCCGAGCCGGTCCCCTTTTCCCTGGAATACGGCGGCCGGGCTTCCGGGGAGTTTCTTGCCGGCTGGGTCTATGACTGCCGGGACAGGGAGCTGGAGGACAGGACCGTGCGCACCGCCGTCTGGTCGGACCCGGCCACGGGGCTGGAGATAAAAGCGGTGGTGAATATATACCGGAAGACCTCCGGGGTGGACTGGACTCTTTACCTGACCAACAGGGGCGGCAAAAACACTCCCGTGATCCGTTCCCTGCGGGCTCTGGACACCCGGTTTTATCCTGCCGGGGCGGACAGGACCGGGGCGGAATATGCCGCTCCCGACGTGCCTCAGCAGCCCGACGCGGCCGCCTCGTCTGCTCCCGTATTATACAGGCAGGAGGGCTCCGAGGGCATGGTGCATTTTACCCACAGGGAGTTCATGCCTCTCACGGACCTTCTGGAGGAGGGCGCCAGAATTGAATTCGGCACCAAGGACGCCTATTCCTCCTCCGGCGCCTTCCCCTTTTACAGCCTGTCCTTCGGCCGTTACGGCATAGTCACCGCTCTGGGCTGGACCGGGCAGTGGGACGCCTTTCTGGAGAACCGGGAGGGCAGGGTCCGTTCCTCCGCGGGTATGACGAAGCTGAACACTTATCTCGAGCCCGGGGAAAGCATCAGGAGCCCCCGGGTGCTGCTCACCCTCTGGAAGGGGCTTCCCGAGGACGGCTGGAATTATTTCAGGCATACCATGCTGGAGTATATCGTGCCCCGGTACCGGGGGGAAGTGATCCGGGAGCCCCTGTTCCATATGTGCTCCTGCTTCAATGAGACCAACTCCACCACCTTTGAGAACGAAAAAAGCTATATAGACAATATCGTCAGGCACTCTCTGCCCTTTGAGGTCTACTGGCTGGACGCCTGGTGGCACAAGGGAGGCTTCCCCGCAGGTCTGGGCAACTACGGCTATCCTCTCGAAAGGGCCATAGCCCTGGACCGGTTCCCCGAGGGGGTCAAGGGCATCAGCGACTACGCCCACCAAAACGGCCTCAAAGTAATGTGCTGGTTTGCTCCGGAGCAGCTGGCGGAGGGCAGCCTGCTGGTCCGGGAGCATCCCGACTGGGTGCTGCCTGCCGGGGCTTCCTCCGGGTGTTTCAACCTGGGGATAGGCGAGGCCCTGGACTTCATGTCGGACTATATGAACACCTGCATCAGGGAATGGAATATCGATATCTGGCGCACGGATATCGGCTACACTCTGGGGGGCATCCGGGAAATGGAAAAGGAGACTCCCGACAGGGTGGGCATACTTGAGATCCGACAGGTGGAAGGCCTTTACGAGCTGTGGGACAGGATCACAAAGGCCAATCCGGGGCTCTTTATAGACAACTGCTGCGGCGGCGGAGGCAGGATAGACCTGGAGACCAGCGCCAGGGCCATTCCCGTGTGGCGCACTGACAGCGGCAACTTTACCGCAGGCTCCCGCAACATGAAGGATATGGCCATCCAGAATCAGGACATCAATGCCAACCTGAACCTCTACGTCCCCCAGAACACGGGGCAGACCTTCGGTACGGAGCCCTACTATATCCGTTCGGCCTTCAACGGAGGCTTCCTCTTCGGTGAGGACAACCGGGGGGAGGACTATGACAACAAGACCCTGCGGACGGCCCTGCAGGAAGTGAAAAGGCTCCAAAAATACACCCTGGGAGATTTTTACAGGCTGGTGTTCAAGGGCGAAGCCCCGGACGAATGGTGCGCGTATCAATACCACCGGCCCGAAGAAGGGGACGGAGCCGTGTTTGCCTTCCGCAGGGACGACTCGCCCATACTGGCCATGGAGCTGCCTCTGCGGGGCATAGACCCGGACAAAAAATACTCCGTAACGGTTTACGGCGAGAGCTACAAGCCGGCCCGCCGCCTGACCGTGAAGGGCAGGGACCTGGCCCGGCTGAAGGTGGAGATCCCCGGGGCGCCGGCTTCGGCGCTCATAGAATACGCAGTTGCTCAGTGAGCCGTTGCTTTTATCCGTATTTTAGTATATAATAGATGTGAAATCAATTGAAAGCAGGAAGCAGTATGAACATCACCGACACTATTTTCTACGCTGGCGTAAACGATCACGACATAGATCTGTTTGAGGGACAGTACGACGTGCCCAACGGCATGGCCTACAACTCCTACGTCATCAAAGACCAAAAAACGGCCGTCATGGACACGGTGGACAAGCGGTTCTTCCACCAGTGGCTGGACAACGTCCAGAGCATCCTTGAGGGCGCCGGGCCGGACTATCTCATAGTCCAGCACATGGAGCCGGACCACTCCGCCAACATCTACGATTTTATGAAGACCTACCCCAAGTGCACGGTGGTGTCCAGCGTCAAGGCTTTTACTATGATGGAGAATTTCTTCGGCGAAGGCTTTGAGGACAGACGCATAGTGGTGGGAGAGGGGGACACCCTCTCGCTGGGCGAGCACACTCTGACCTTTGTGGCGGCCCCCATGGTCCACTGGCCCGAAGTGCTGGTGACCTATGACGCCCGGGACAAGGTGCTCTTCTCCGCCGACGGCTTCGGCAAGTTCGGCGCTCTGGATGCCGATGAAGACTGGGCCTGCGAGGCCCGCCGGTATTACATCGGCATAGTGGGCAAATACGGCTCCCAGGTGCAGGCTCTGCTGAAAAAGGCTGCGGGGCTGGACATCGAGACCATATGCCCCCTCCACGGCCCCGTGCTGAAGGAGGATCTGGGCTACTACATCAATCTGTATGACATATGGTCCTCCTACGGCGTGGAGACCGACGGCATACTCATAGCCTACACCTCCGTGTACGGCCATACGAAGCAGGCTGTGCTGAAGCTGGCGGATATGCTGAAGGAAAAGGGCTGCCCCAAGGTGTCGGTCACAGATCTGGCCCGGGACGATATGGCGGAAGCGGTGGAGGACGCCTTCCGCTACGGCAAGATAGTGCTGGCCACCACCACCTACAACGCCGACATCTTCCCCTTCATGAAGGAGTTCATCAATCACCTGACCGAGCGGAATTTCCAGAACAGGACCGTGGCCTTTATCGAAAACGGCAGCTGGGCTCCCCTGGCGGCCAAGACCATGAAGAAGATGCTGGAGGGCTGCAAAAAGCTCACCTTTGCCGACAATCAGGTGACTATCCGGTCGGCCATGAACGCAGAGAGCGGAGCGGCTCTGGAGGCTCTGGCGGAGGAGCTGTGCAAGGATTATCTGGCCCAGCATGACGAGACTGCCAACAAGAACGATATGACCGCCCTGTTCCGCATAGGCTACGGGCTCTACGTGGTCACCTCCAATGACGGCAAGAAGGACAACGGGCTCATAGTCAATACGGTCACCCAGGTGACGGACACCCCCAACCGGGTGGCGGTGTGCATCAACAAGCAGAACTACTCCCACCACGTCATAAAGCAGACCGGCATCATGAACGTGAACTGCCTCAGCGTGGACGCTCCCTTCAGAGTGTTCGAGCACTTCGGTTTCCGCAGCGGCCGGTCTGCCGACAAGTTCGCCGACTGGAGCGACGAGTCCTTCAGAAGCGGCAACGGTCTGGTGTTCCTGTCCAAATATATCAACGCCTTTATGTCTCTCAAGGTGGAGCAGTATGTGGACCTGGGGACTCACGGCATGTTTATCTGTCAGGTGACGGAGGCCCGGGTCATCAGCGACCGGGAGACCATGACCTACACCTATTATCAGAAAAACGTGAAGCCCAAGCCTCAGACCGAGGGCAAGAAGGGCTTTGTCTGCACGGTGTGCGGCTACGTGTATGAAGGAGATGAGCTGCCCGACGACTACATCTGCCCTCTGTGCAAGCACGGAGTCGCCGATTTTGAGCCGATAGAGTAGCGGCTCGGCGGACGGAAAAAAAGCAGATTTACTTGCGTATATCCGGAAAAATGGTATATAATAGATTATAGATGTATATTTCGCTCTAACGAGGTAAACGATGAAAAAATACTTTTTGATAGCTGTATTGCTGACAGCGGCCCTGGCATTCTGCGGCTGCGGCAAGGATGACGCCCAGGAGACTCCCAACTCTATCGCCATGCCTACTGCCGGTCCCACTATGGGCCCCACCATGCCCGGCTCGCCCAGTACTCCCAGTACTCCCGGTATTCCCGGCTCGCCCGCGCCCACTATGCCCTCCATGCCCAGTCTGCCGACTGCTCCCGGTATGGCCGGCGGCACTGCTGCTGCCGCTCCCGCCGCTCCCGCCGCTGCGCCCGCAGCCGACGCTGCATCGGACACTTCTTCGGCGGCCAAGATCATACCCGCTCTGCCTACCCTGTCCCACGGGGATGCGGTGAAGGATGACAACGGCGAGGTCCGCAGATACACCGCCTATCCCGAATACACTGCCGGCAAGCGCTCTGCGAAGCCCTTCGGAGCCGATGAAAAGAGCTGCCGCGAGGCCGCTCTGGCATTCGTCCGCGCTTACTACTATGACTTTGACAGCATGAGCTTCCAGTACAGGGACGTGCCCGGCGTGTGGAAGGGAGACCGCTGGCAGTACACCTTTACCCAGATCATCAGAGAGACCAAGCGCACCGGCAACACCATCACCATAGCCGTGAATCCGGACTACTATGACGCCGACAACGACATGCATTATCCCGAGGTAGTGTATTACAGCTCGGTAAAGAAGATCTGGACCAACTGATTTGTACAGATATATAATCACTCTGCTTTCCAAGGACAAGCCCGGCATCATCGCCGACATCTCGTCTGCGGTGGCGGCTCTGGACGGCAATATCAACGAGGTCAGCCAGACAGTGGTAAAGGGCTACTTTACCATCATAGTGTTTGCCTCGTTTCCCCGCAGCGTGGCTGACGGGGAACTGTCCGAGGCCATATGCGGCAGGAGGCCCGAGGAAAGCGGAGATTATCATATCAACATGGTGCCCTACGAAGAGCTCAGGGGCGGCGATGGCGCAAAAAAGGAGAAGTATATCCTCACCATCAAATGCACCGAGCAGTCGGGCATCATCAGCGAGATCACCTCGTATCTCTACGGGCGCCGCATCAATATAGAGGACTTCTATGCCTACATTGCCCATGGGACGCCCTATATGCTGGCTCAGATAGCCGTTCCCGATGACGGAGTGGCGGACGAGATCAGAGACGCCCTGGAGCAGATCGGCAAAAAGTGGCACCTGACGGTGACTCTCAGTCACGAGAATATCTATATAGCCACCAGCACTGTGTGTCCCACCATCAAGCTGGTCTGACACTGCAAAAGAGGCGCAAGGCAAAAAACCTCCGGGTTTTTTGCCTTTTTACTTGTACACGGAGACGACCATTGACCAAGCGCGGCGCCCGCCCCTTTGACTGGGGCGAATTTATCAGGAGGACTGCCCGTATAGCCCTGCCCGTGGCTCTGCAGAACCTGCTGGGAGTGACCAGCGGCATGGTGGACACCATCATGCTGGCCTCCCAGGGCTCCAGAGCCGTGGGGGCCGTGGGCCTGTGCGCCCAATACACCACCGTCATGTTCAGCTGCTACTGGGGCTTCATGGCGGGAGGCATGCTGTTCTATTCGCAGTATTGGGGAGCAAGGGACCACGACGGCATCAGGCGGGCCTACGGCACCACCCTGGTGTTTATGATGACCGTGGCCTTCATCTTTGCCGGCCTGGCTCTGCTGAAGCCGGAGCTGGTCATGAGCATCTACACCGACAAGACTGCCATCAGGGCCATAGGGGTGGAATATCTGCGCATAGTGGGCTACGCCTACGTGTTTCAGGTGTTCGTCATGTGCGTCAGCGCCCTGATGCGCTCCACCGAAAGGGTGCGGATGCCCCTGGCTGCCACCATATGCGCCGTGGCGGTCAACATCTTCCTGAACTGGGTGCTCATATTCGGCCGGCTGGGCTTTGAGCCCATGGGAGTGAGGGGCGCCGCCCTGGCCACCACTATAGCCTCGGCCTTCAACGTGGCTGCGTTGCTCTTGCTGGCGGCGTGCAGGGATTATCACTACGTGTTTCAGGTGTCGGGGCACTTCCGCTGGAGCGTGGGGTGGCTGAAGGAATATCTGCAAAAGTCCTCCTTCATCATAGTGAACGAGGTGTTTGTGGGGGCCGGTCTCATGGGTATCAACATAGTCCTGGGGCATCAGTCCGAGAGCGCCATTGCCGCCGTGGCCGTGTTCAGGGTGCTGGAGGGCTTTGTCATAGCCTTTTTCTCCGGGGTCTCCAACGCGGCCTCCGTGCTGGTGGGCAAATGCATAGGGGCGGGGGACCACGTGAACGCTTACAGAAGAGCGGTGCGCATGGTGCCTCTGTGCGCTGCCATGGTCCTCACTGCCCTCCTGATACTTATAGCCGTGCACAAGCCCCTGCTCCACGCCATGAGCCTGTCGGGAGAGGCCTACCGCATAGGCTGCGGCATGCTGTATATATACGCCGTGGCATCCCTTCTCAAGATGTGCAACTGGACCCAGAACGACACCTTCCGCAGCGCCGGGGAAACGGTGTACGGCACCACCATAGAGATACTCCTGATGTGGCTCCTGGAGCTGCCGGGAGTGTATCTGGCGGGCATGGTGTTCAAGCTGCCGGTCTTGTGGGTGTTTTTCTTCGTCTATTCCGGCGAGCCCATATGGTTCTGGCTTATGCAGAAGAGGCTCTATTCCGGCAGGTGGATCAAGCCGGTCACTCCTCAGGGCCGGCGGGCCATCAAAGCCTTCCGCCGGGCCCTTATCCACAAAGAGCTCTAATCCAGCTCCTCCGCCCCCGTGTAGAGCTGATAGTAGCGGCCCCTGAGGGCCAGGAGCTCCTCGTGGGTGCCCCTTTCTATGATCTCCCCGTGCTCCAGCACCATGATGGCGTCGGCGTTGCGCACCGTGGAGAGCCTGTGGGCTATCACAAAGGTGGTGCGGTCCTTCATCAGGCTGTCCATGCCCCTTTCTATATGCTTTTCCGTGCGGGTGTCCACGCTGGAGGTGGCTTCGTCCAGCACCAGCACCGGCGCCTTGGACAGGGCCGCCCGGGCTATGTTGAGCAGCTGTCTCTGGCCCTGGGACAGATTGACTCCGTCTCCCTCCAGCACAGTGTTGTAGCCCTCCGCAAGCCGTGTGATAAAGGAATGGGCGCTGGCCGACCTGGCAGCCTCTATGACCTCTTCGTCCGTGGCGTCCTGCCTGCCGTAGCGTATGTTTTCCATGACCGTCCCCGTGAAGAGATGGGTGTCCTGGAGCACCATGGCTATGTTTTTGCGCAGGAAGGCCCTGTCTATGCGGCGTATGTCGATGCCGTCCAGGGTGATGGAGCCCTGATGCACGTCGTAAAACCTGTTGAGCAGGTTGGTGACGGTGGTTTTCCCGGCGCCGGTGGAGCCCACGAAGGCTATTTTCTGCCCGGGCAGGGCCGTGAGGGATATGTTCTTCAGCACCAAACGGTCTTCCGTATAGCCGAAGCTCACCCGGTCCAGCTCCACGCTGCCCCTGATCTCCTGCTGCAGAGCCTCGCCCCGGCTGTCGGCGTCTTCGGGAGGCTCGTCCATGACGGCAAAGACCCTCTCGGCGCCGGCCAGGGCGGCGAATATGGTGGGCATCTGCTGGGTGATCATGTTGATGGGCATGGAAAAGGTGCGGGAATACTGGGCAAACACGGTGAGGGCCCCGGGGGTCAGAGCCCCGGCTATCATCATGAGGCCTCCCGCTCCCACGGTGACTCCGTAGCATATCTGCGAGGCGTTGCCCATGATGGGCCCCATGACGCCTCCCCAGAACTGGGCGTAGAACTGCTTGCCCTTCAGGTCGCTGTTCAGGAGGGCAAACTCATCCTTGCAGATGTCTTCGTGGCCGAAGACCTTGATCTCCTTTTGCCCCGTGATGGTCTCCTCTATATAGCCGTTCACCGAGCCCAGAGCGTCCTGCTGGTCCTTGTAATACCTGTGGGACTTTTGGCCTATGGCGCTGCCGCCGATGGCGTAGATGGGCAAAAACAGTATGGTCACCAGAGTGAGCACCCAGTTGGTGGTGAGCATGAACAAAAAGGTGCCCACCAGAGTGATGGACCCGGAGACTATGTTGATGAGGGCGCCGTTGAGCATCACGTCTATGTTGTCCACGTCGTTGGTAAAGCGGCTCATGAGCTCGCCGGTGGAATTGGTGTCATAATACCTGACGCCCAGGGTCTGCAGCTTGTTGAACAGGTCGCCTCTGATCTTTTCCACCGTGTCCTGAGTGACCTGCAGCATGAGCCTGTTCTGGAGATAGGTGCACAGGACTCCGATGAGATAGATGGCCAGCATCACTGCCAGAGCGGCGATGACGTAGGTGAGCACGTCGTGAAAACGGCCCTCCGGCGCCAGGCTCCCGAAGCAGTCCAGCTCCGCCAGACGGCTGATGCACCAGTCTATCCTCCTGCCCATGGCCGAGGCGGAGGGCTTGCCTGCGATCTTGTCCACTATGGGCGCCAGCAGATAGCCCCCCACCAGACCCGTCAGGGTGGTGGTCAGCATGAAAACGAACACCAGAAACAGCCTGAAAAAGCTGCCCTTCAGATAGCCGAGTATCCTGAGAAGGGACCTGTGGGTGTTCTTGGGCTTGCCCCCGCCCAGAATGGGGCCGGGGCCGTGACGGCGGGGCCCGCCGGGCTGTCTGCCGGGGCCCTTGCTCTTCCAGGAATAACGCTTTTGCAGCTCTTCAAGATTGCGCACGGCCATATCAGGACACCTCCGCAGCAGTCTGGGAATAGTATATTTCCTGATATTCCCGATTGGACCTGAGGAGCTCTTCGTGGCTGCCGGCGCCGGTGATCCTGCCTTCGTCCATGACCACTATCAGGTCGGCGTCCATCACCGAGCTGATGCGCTGAGCGATGATGATGGTGGTGGTGCCCGCCAGCTTGTCCGCAAAGGCTTTGCGTATGGCGGCCTCGGTGGCGGTGTCCACCGCCGAGGTGGAGTCGTCGAGTATCAGCACTTTGGGCTTTCTCAGCAGGGCTCTGGCGATACACAGCCTCTGCTTTTGGCCGCCGGACACGTTGGAGCCTCCCTGCTCGATGGGGCTCAGGTAGCCCTCCCGGAAGCCTGTGATGAAGCCGTGGGCCTGGGCGGCTTTTGCCGCCTCCTCCACTTCCTCGTCGGAGGCGTCCTCGGAGCCCCACAGCAGATTGTCCTTCACGGTGCCTGTGAACAGGGTGTTTTTCTGCAGCACCATGCTCACGCTCCTGCGGAGATTGTCCAGCGAATAGTCCCTGACGTTGACGCCGTCCAGCAACACCTCTCCGCTGTCGCAGTCATACAGCCGGGGGATAAGGGAGACCAGAGTGGTCTTGCCGCAGCCGGTGGAGCCTATGATGCCCACCCGGGCGCCGGCGGGAATGGTGAGGCTGACGTCAGAGAGCACCTCCTCCCGGTGATTTTTGTAATAGCGAAAGCTCACGTGGCGAAACTCTATCTCTCCCCGGTCTGCCAGCTTGTCCTTGCAGGCGGCGTCGGCGTCGGTGAGGTCCGGGGCTTCGTCCAGCACTTCTGTGATGCGCCGGGCGGAAGCGAAGGCCCTGGAGGAGGCCATCATGAGAAAGGTGACGAACATCAGGGAGGAGAGTATCTGGGTCACGTAGGTCACAAAGGCTGCCAGGTCGCCCACCTGCATGCCTCCCACTGTGCCCTGTTCCTGCAGCACTATGTTGCCGCCTATCCACAGCACGGCTATGATGGTCAGATTCATGACCACGGTCATCACCGCAGGCATCACTATCATGACTCCCACGGCGGAGAGGCAGGCTTCCTTCAGCCTGCGGTTGGCGCCGGCGAACTTGCGCTTCTCGTAGTCCTCCCGCACGAAGGATTTGACTACCCGCACGTTGGTGATATTTTCCTGGATGGCCGAGTTGAGCCGGTCCAGCTTTTCCTGCATGACGGAAAAGCGGGGAAAGCCTATCCTGATGAGGCTGAACACCGACACGAACAGCACGGGGATGGACACGAAGAACACCGCGGTCAGGGAGGGGCGTATGGCTATGGCCATGATGAGGGCCCCTATCATCATACCCGGCGCCCGGAGACCCATGCGCAGTATCATGCCGGTGAAGTTTTGCAGCTGGGTGACGTCGTTGGTCAGCCTGGTGATCAGGCTGCCGGTGGAGAACTTGTCTATGTTGGCAAAGGAAAAGCTCTGTATCTTGCCGTATATGTCTTCGCGGAGATCGGCTGCAAAGCCCACTGCGGCCTTGCTGCCGAACCAGGCGCCGCCTACGCCTCCCAGACCCATGAGCACCGCCGTCAGGGCCATAAGCCCCGTGTAGCGCAGGGTCTGCCCAGTGGTGAGAGTGCCCAGAGTGCCGCCGGTCACTATGAGGGACATCACCTTGGGCATGACCACCTCGCCTATGACCTCGGCGATCATACACAGGGGACCCAGGATAAAGGCGGGCAGATAGGGCCTGATATACTTATACCATCGTTTCATGTGTACCTCCGGCAAGCCCTGCGGACTGCGCTCCGCAGCGCGCGGGCCGTGCCATAATAAATATTATATATTATCCCCCGTTGTTTTGCAAGGGCCGGGGGGAGGGGCCCGCTTGAAGTTTTTGACGGTTTGTAGTATCATAGTGTAGTGGAATACGGACGACAGGTGCGATATGTTTGATACGGTGTACTCTATAGTGCTGATGGTGCTGCTGGGCTACGGCGCCAAGATGTTGGGGATCTTCAAAGAGAGCGATACCCCCATAGTGAACAACGTCATCCTCTACGTGTGCCTGCCCTGCTTCATAGCCCACTTCGTCATGAACTGCGCTCTGGACAGGGAGATGTTTATGACCCCTCTGGTGGCCATAGTCGTGGAGCTCATCCTGATATTCCTTTCCCTCCCGGTCTGCCGCCTCATGAAGCTGTCCCCCGCCAAGACTATTTCCGTGGTCATGACCGCCTGCTTTGCCAACACCGGCTTTGTGGGCTATCCGGTGATCAGCTCGTTTTTCTCAGACCCCAAAGCCATTCCCACCGCCGTCATCATAGACCAGTTCGGCATGTCCGTGCTGATGCTGTGCACCGCTCCCGTGCTGATGCGGGCGCTGCACAAGGAGGGGGGAGGCTTCAGGCCCGGGGACCTGATGGTGTTTTTCCGCCGGCCGGCCATTCCCGTGTTTTTGCTGTGCCTTTTGCTCCACGGGCTCAGACTGCCCACCTTTCTGGACTCCACTCTGGAGACGGTGGGCAAGGCGGTGGTGCCCCTGTCCATGCTGTCTATCGGCCTGAATCTCAGGATAGACCGCAAATTGCTGCTGGAAATGAGACCCCTCAGCGTGGTCATCATATTCAAATTCGTCTTTTCGCCCCTGCTGGTATATGCGGGAGTGCGTATGCTGGGGCTCAGCCAGCTCATAGGCAACGTGGCTGTGCTGCAGCTGGGGCTTTCCAGCGCGGTCATCGCAGGCATCATGGCCTCGGACAACGGCGGCGACAAGGCCTTTGCCAGCCAGTCGGTGTGCGTGACCACTCTCCTGAACGTGATCTACATACCCGTGTGCGCTTTTTTGCTGGGGATAGTGTGATGAAGGGACTCGTTCACGTCTATACAGGCTGCGGCAAGGGCAAGACCACCTGCTCTCTGGGGCTGGCCCTCAGGGCCCTGGGCTGGGGCAAAAGGGTGTGCATGGTGCAGTTTATCAAGGGCTGGGAGCATACTGGCGAGATGCAGTTTGCCAAAAAGTGCGACGGCTTTGACGTCATACAGACCAACGAGAGCCGGACCCTGAATATCACCAAAGACTTTGCCGAGGCGGCGGGCCCCGCCTGCCGGGAGGCTCTGGCAAAGGCCCGGGAGGTCATCCGGTCCGGCGCCTGGGACGTGGTGATACTGGACGAAGTGAACGGCGCTGTGGATATGGGCTTTGTCAGCCCCGCCGAGATCATAGAGCTGATAAAGGAGAAGCCCGAGGCAGAGGAGCTGATCCTCACAGGCCGCAACGCAAAGCCGGAGGTCATGGAGGCGGCGGATTACGTCACCGAGATGACCCTTGTGAAACACCCCTTTGACAAGGGGGTAAGCGCCAGGAGGGGCGTGGATTTTTGATGAACACATACCATATACTGACGGAATACATGGGGACTCTGTCCCCGGGAGCCGTGCTGTTTTCCGGCGGCATGGATTCGACTCTGGTGCTGTGGGCAGCCCGGGAGGTCTGGGGCAGGGCGGCCCTGGCTCTGACGTTCCACACTCCCACTCTCACAGACAGAGACCGCCGTTACGCCGAGAGCTTTTTGGCCAGATGCGGCGTCCGGTCGGAGACCATACCCATGGACAACCTGCAGGTGCCGGAGGTCAGGGCAAACCGCCGGGACAGATGCTATCACTGCAAAAAAGCCCTGCTGGCAAAGGCCCTGACTCTGGGCCTGCCGCTGTATGACGGCACCAACCGGGACGACGCCGGGATCTACCGGCCGGGGCTGCGGGCCAAGGAGGAAGCGGGAGTCATCTCGCCCCTGGCGGACTGCGGCTTAGGCAAGGAGGAGGTCCGGGAGTGCCTGAGGGAGCTGGGCCTGGGAGAATACGTCCGGGGGTCGGACTCGTGCCTCGCCACCAGATTTCCCTACGATCATCCCCTTTGCCATGAGAGCCTGGACCGGGTGCGGCGGGCGGAGGTGCTGGTCGCAAGCCTTTTGCCCCCCGGCGCCACGGTGCGCTGCAGGGTAAAGGACGGCTTCTTCTCGGTGGAGACCGACAAGCAGTATATACCTATATTGAAAAATGAAGAGACAGCCCTCGAAGCTCTGGGCGCATACGAGATATGCCAAGAAGGCTTCGTGTCGGGCAGACAGGACAAATAATATGGCTACCAAAACCGTGTTCGTGTGCCGGGACTGCGGCTACGAGAGCTCCCGCTGGATGGGCAAATGCCCTCAGTGCGGAGAGTGGAACACCATGGAGGAGGACGTGTCTCAGGTCAAAAAGAGCTCCTCTTCCACCGCCCCGGCAGCCGTGGGCGGCGCTCCCGAAAAGCTGTCGGAGGTGTCGGCTTCTCAGGGCCTGCGCAGCAGCACGGAGCTGGCGGAGCTGGACAGGACTCTGGGGGGCGGAGTGGTCCCCGGCAGCGTGATCCTCATAGGCGGCGACCCCGGCATAGGCAAGTCCACCATACTCATGCAGGCGGCCCAGGGGCTGTGCCGGCAGGGCAGGGTGCTGTATATATCCGGAGAGGAATCCCCGGGGCAGATCAAGATGCGGGCCGACCGTATGGGCATAAAAGGGGAGGACATATACCTCCTGTGCGAGACGGACGTCAATGCGGCTCTCGCCAGAGCGTCGGCTCTGAAGCCCGCTTTTATCATAGCCGACTCCATCCAGACCCTCACGGACGACAGCGTCAGCGGCTCCGGCGGCTCCGTGAGCCAGGTGCGCAACGCCTGCAGCCTGCTGACCCGGGTGGCCAAGACAGAGAACATCCCGGTGTTTCTGGTGGGCCACGTGACCAAGGAGGGCTCCATAGCGGGCCCCAAGGTGCTGGAGCATATGGTGGACACGGTGCTCTATTTTGAGGGCGAAAGGCTCAGCAACTACCGCATACTCCGGTGTGTGAAGAACCGCTTTGGCTCCACCGACGAGATAGGCATATTTGAAATGACCGGCGAGGGCCTCAGGGAGGTGACCAATCCCTCCGCCCTCTTTACCGGCGGCAGGGAGCACCGGGGCGGCTCGGCGGTGGTCCCCGTGCTGGAGGGCACCCGGACCATATTGGTGGAGGTGCAGGCGCTGGTCTCCAAGAGCTACCTGCCCAACCCCCGCCGCATGGCCTACGGCTTTGACCTGAACAGGCTCAGCATGATCATAGCAGTGCTGGAAAAAAAGGTGAATATCCCCTTTACAGCCAAGGACGTATGGGTCAACGTGGCCGGCGGCGTGCGCATCAGCGAAACTGCCGCCGACCTGGCAGTGGCCGCCGCATTGGTGAGCTCCAATCTGGATACCCCTCTGGACCCGGCCGCCGTGGCTCTGGGAGAAGTGGGGCTGGGAGGCGAGCTCCGGCAGGTGTCCTACGCGGACAAGCGATTGGCAGAGGCGGAGAGGCTGGGCTTTGAGACCTGCGTGATGCCCCGGCAGAGAGTGGCCTCCGGCCATATGACAGTCAGGCAGGCCGCTTCGCTGGGCGAAGCCGTGAACCGGCTGCTGAATACGGAGAAGTGATGAGAGAATTGTTGCGAAGCGAGATCACCGGCTGGAAATGGTGGGAGGTCCTGTGGCTGGCAGTGGGCGTGTCGGCGGTGACAGCCGCCTCGCTGCTCTTTCACAGCCCGGGCCTGCGCATATTCCAGGCGGTCTGCGGCGTGGTGTCGGTGATACTCATGGGCAAGGGCAAGCCTCTGGGCTTTGTGTTCGGAGCGGTGAACGCCCTGCTGTATTCATGGGTGTCCTGGCAGGTGCCCTATTACGGCGAAGTGGCCCTGAATATGCTCTACTACGTGCCCGCCAACGTCATAGGCTTTTTTACCTGGCGGCGCTATATGAACAGCGGTACTCTGGAGGTCATCAAGAAGAAGCTGCCCCCCGCAGGCGCTGTGGCCGTCTATGTGGGTACGGCGGCCGCCATAGTGGTGTTTGGCCTGGTCCTGAAGGCCATAAAGGGCAGCCTGCCCTTTGTGGACGCCACCAGCACCGTGGTGGCGGTGGTGGCCATGATACTGGGCATCAGGAGATATTCGGAGACCTGGTTTTTGTGGATCGGCTCCAATACCGTGTCCGTCATCATGTGGGTGTATCAGGTGAACAGGGGCGGCGAGATGGTGAATCTGCCTGTGGTCCTCATGTGGAGCGTGTTTACCGCAAACAGCGTGTTCAGCTGCATCAGGTGGTACAGGGAAGCCTCCCGGAAGTAAGAAAAAAAAGGCA
This sequence comes from Abditibacteriota bacterium, assembly GCA_017552965.1. Lineage (NCBI taxonomy): Bacteria > Pseudomonadati > Abditibacteriota > Abditibacteriota bacterium. Next base: position 43,183 of record JAFZNQ010000054.1, read on the forward strand.
GTCCTGCGGGACTGCCTTTTTTTGCGTTTCGGGGGCGTGACGCCAAAAGGACAGGGTCGGAGACAATGTCTCCGACCCGGTATTTGCAGTCAGCTGTGTCAGAGCTTTTTGGCCAGCATCAGCTTGGTGTTGTCCTCGCCGCCGTTGGCCAGATACAGGAGAGGCATAGGCCTGTCCACTCCTTCGATGTAGGAGGGGCGGGCGTTCCAGGCCTGCTGGCTGAGCACGTTGCAGAGGTCCATCCAGTATTCCAGCACCGCGGGCTTGAGGCCCTCTATCATGTGGATATGGTTGGCGGGCGGGAAGTGCTTGTATTCGTTCATGGTGGCGTATTTGGGCGTCAGGAAGGTGTGAGGCCAGGTGGGGTCCGTCAGGTCCGCAAATTCCTTGCGCATATCTGCAGGTATGTCCGCCGTCTCGGCTTCGTCCCAGCTCATGGAGAAGAGGCCGCTGATCTCAGAATACATCATCCTGCCGGCTATGCCCTTTATGCCGCCGGGGGAATGGAAGCAGGCGGAGTTGCCGCCGCCGATAAAGTAGGCGGGGTCTGCCAGAGGGAAGGTGACGTTCTTCATGAGGGCGTCCACGCTGTCGCCGGGCATGCCGGCCCAGTCAAAGGCTGCGGAGCCGGAGTTGTTGCCGTCCACGAAGCCCTTGCCGGCCCACAGAGCGTTCTCGTCGATGGAGATGCCTTTTTCCGCTGCCAGAGCCTTGATCTCGTCGGGCTCCCACACCTTGCGGAAGTCCATGAAGAGAGGAGCCTTGCCTGCGGTGAGGCAGGAGAAGATGAGCATGGTGAGCATGCCCTGCATGTCCGCTTCGGTGGCGAAGGGGATGGGGGCCTTTTTGCCCTGATGGTCAAAGGTGGAGTTGAAGAAGCACTCGGCTATGTCGGGAGTGGCCATGCCGATGCCCCGCTTGTCGGAGCCCCATTCCAGCTGGTTCATAAAGCCGCCGCCTATGGCGTTCAGGTCCTTGAGGAAGTCTCTGAGCACCAGATACATGGCGCAGGACTCTTCGAACTTGGCTTCGTCGTCCGCATTGTTCAGCTGGACGCCGCCGCTCTTGGCCTTGAGCCAGGAGGCCAGCTCCTTCTGCTCCTTCTTGCAGTAGGCTTCCTTGCGCATCAGGTCGCTGATGAGCTTCATATCCACCCGGGCAAATTCCAGACCGAACTGCTTGCGCACGGGGATGATGTGGGCCATGGCGGTCTCCATACCCATGGAGTCGTGGCCTATGACGGCTACCCGCTTGCCCTTCAGATACTGCTTGGTGACGGCGGCGTGGCACCAGTCCACCAGTCTGTCAATGGTGTCGGGCTTGACCTTGGGGAACATGCCCCGGTCCTCCCAGGTGCCCACGTTCATGTGGATGAGCCTGTACTGGCTGACGGCGCCGGCGGTGGCCTGGGCATACACCACGCCCGGCTTGGGGCCCGCGTTGCCGCAGGTCAGGTTGATGGGAGTATCCTTGGGGAAGTGGGCCATCAGGGAAATGGTGGTCAGCTGGGGGAAGGACCAGGTGTCGGGCACTCCCACCAGAATGTTCACTCCGGCCTCCTTGAAGGCGGCGGCCACTATGTCGGCGGTCTTTTCGCCGTCCACCAGAGTGCGGGAATAGACCACCTGGCAGGGCTCGCCGGTAGGGAGCAGCACTCTGCCTTCGATGGAGTCGGCAATGATCTTGACTATATTGCGGCACCTGTCTCTGACGGTCTCGTCGAGACGGGGGTCGCCGGGGGCAAATACGCCTATGACCGGGTTGTTGGCGCGGTGTGAGTCTGCTAATTCGATAGCGGGCATGTTTAATCTCCTTGTACTTTGTTATGATCTATCTTGATGGCGATAGTGATATACAGATCTTTTTCCTTGGCATCCGCCACGGTGATAGGCTGTCCGTGAGGCATCAGGATGCCGGTGATATAGTAGTTTTCCTGAGCCTTCAGCACCTGTCCCTTTTGGATGTCAAAGGTGAAAAAGGCCGTGTAGGACACGTCTGCCGTGCCCTCATAATCTCTGAAGGTCAGAGCGAATCTGGAGCCCAGCTCCTTTTTCTGCCGGTCCAGGCTGTCCATGGTGAGCACGCCCTTGCCGGTGTCCGGCTTTTGGGAGGCCGCCGAGATGGAGGCCACTCCGTCCCTGACGCTGACCAGGGTGCACACGGTCTTCAGGACGGTGCCGGAAAAGGGATTGATCACCTGTCCGGTCCATCTGGAGGCTGCAGCCTGCTGCCTGAAGTCTCCGCTGCCTCTGGCCAGCGAGGCGAGAGGCGTCACCGGGCCGTCGGGAAGGCTCAGCTGGGGCACCGTGGCCGCCTCGGACATGTTGTCGCCTATGAACAGCTTGTCCTTTGCGGGCAGGAGCCGCATCCCCCGGGGCGTCAGCTCAAAGGGGATGGAAGCGCGCCTGACGGCAGACTGTGACAGGGCGCTGCCCCTGGGGCCTTCGGTCTCTGCCAGCAGCTCGCTGCCGGAGGGAGTGACTGACGAGTCGTAGATGAGCCTGGAGACGGCCTTGGAGCTGCCCGCGTCCGTGGTGATGTCAAAGGTGATGACGCTCCGGACGGCGGCGGGAGCCTGCAGGACCAGAAGGGTGTCAGTCTGGGCCCGGCAGGCCGGGCAGCACAGCAGAGCCCAAAGGACCGCAAGGACCGGAAGGGCCTTCATCATATGATTTCCAGATAGTCCTTGTCGGGCAGGGCCGGGAAGGGGGCCGTGGGCAGTGTCTGGTACCAGTAGGCCACAGAGGCTATGTCGTCCTGGTTGGGCAGGTATCTGCCGCCCGAGCGCCAGCCCAGAGCCTGGATGGTGACCCTGATATCCTGCTCAAAGCGTATGGGATCCATGATGTGCCACCTGTACAGTGAAAATCTCTGCTGGCTCTGATAGGTGCCGTCCGGGCGCACCACGTGGGGCATGCCGGAATAGGGAGAGGCAAACTCGGTGTAGCTGCCGCCTATGTCAAAGTTGTAGCTGCCGCAGAAATAGTCCTCTGTGCCGGTGCCGCAGATGGTGGGATAGTCGGTGTCGCCGTCATAGTAGAATTTGATCTCGCCTTCGCCCCACCAGCCCGTGTTGTTGACCTGCCAGGCCATATAGGTGCCCACGTAGTGGCCCCGGCCTTTGACTCCGTCAAGTATGGTGTACACGCTCTTGTAGGGCAGGGGATTGGTCCGGCGGAACTGGGCGTGAAAATAGGCGCAGTCCTCAGGTATCTCCGTCAGGGTGTAGTCTATCTGATAATACAGCACGAAGTTGTCCGGAGACAGATTTTCCATGGTGATGCGGCAGCGCTTGCGGAAGGGCATCTCAAAATAGCAGTTCATGCCGCTGCGGGGATTCAGACACATGGCCAGGGATCCAAAGGGCTTGGCGTCGGGCCAGCCGGCGGCAAAGAAGTCCGACATGGGGCACTCCACCGAAGGCTGCGTCTGGTCGTCCCAGTATATGCGCAGTATCTGCCAGCGGCTGACGCCGCCGGGGGTCATCCAGATGTGCTGGATGGCGCCGGGACCCTCTATATCTGCCAGCTCTCTCGTCTCCCCGGGCTTGATAAAAATGGATGGGGATATCTTCCAGCCGGGCCCCAGCTCTCTGGCGCAGCCGGCTCCGGTGCCCTCAGTGGCTCTGGCGCCGCCTCCCTTGGCTCCGTCGAAATTCTCGGCGGATATGGAGCGGGTGCGGGCGTCGGACAATCGGGACAGATTGCCCATATTCATTCCCAGTCCGTTAAACATAGGTGTACCTCGCAAGTTCGTAGTTAATATTATTATATCATCAAACAGCCCGGCGTTCAACACCGCCGGAGGGTTTATTTGGTGTCGCCGTAAATATTGTCTTTGATGATGACCCGCTTGCCCTTCTTTTTGTTCACCGGCTTTTTCTGTGTCCACAGAGTGTTCTGGGCAAAGATGCAGGAATTGGCTGTCTTTTCTATGACGATGGGTATGGGGTCCAGAAACACGTTGCAGTAGAATATGCTGTCTGTGACCGTGAGCTGGCCTTCCTCCTGGCGGAAATAGGCTGCTGTCTGAGTCGCGCCGTTGATGGCGTAGAAGTGGCAGCTGTCAAAGACCACGGCTCCCTTGCATTTGACCAGTATGGTCTCCTCCTCAAAGGGCTCCTTGACTATCTGGCAGCCGAAAAAGCCGCAGTTCGAAAACTTGATGGGGCCGTAGTTCTTCTCGTCTATCAGTATCCTGCCGAACATCTGGGAGTTGGTAAAGGACACGCCGCTGTGCCCCTGGGTCTCCTCTATGTGCAGGGCCATGTCGCAGCCGTCCGCTCCGGACTGGCTGCAGAGAAAATTGCCCGGTCCGTCGGGAGCGGAGGTCTTGAAGTGAAAGCCCTTCCAGTAGGAGATGCAGAAGCAGTTGGACACGTATTCCCAGTCGCCTCTGGAGAATATAAAGGCGGTGCCGTGCTTGAGGGTCCAGTCGGTGAGGGGGGCTGTGTCCTGTCCTTCCCGCTGCACGTGGGCGGTCCAGAAGGGCCACAGGTGCACGTTTTCCAGCCTGCCTATGTCATAGCACTTGTCCACGAAAATGCCCTTGTAGATGGCCTGGGCGTAAAAGTTGCGGATGAGGTGCCTGCCTGCCGGGTCGGAGCCGAAGTCTATGGCCTGATAGGGATTGACGAAGAGGCAGTCCAGCACGGCTATGTTGTCTCCGATGCCCGCCACCGTCCAGGGGTAGGGGATGGGGACCGAGTCGGTGATCTGGTCGGGATAATAGACCACTATCCCCTTCAGGGTGGAGTTGCGCTCCATGCGCATAAAGGGCGCGGCGTCCCGGTCACCGGCGCCCCAGGTGGTGAGGAGCACGCTGCCGGAGATGATGTCCTTGTCCGGGTCGTAGGAGCCGGTGACGCTCTTCGCCTCCGGGTCAAAGATGGTGGCGCAGGCGGGGGCTTCGCCTTCTCCCAGGAGAGTGACGCTGTAGCGTATGGTGATGTGTCCCTTCAGGAGAAACTGTCCGCCGGGCACCAGCACCCTGCCTCCTCCCGCTTCGTAGGCCGCGTCTATGGCCTTTTGAAAGGCTTCGGTGCAGTCGGTCCTGCCGTCCGGGACGGCGCCGTGGTCGGTGACCCGGGTCTCAAAGGCCCAGGCGGCTCCGCAGCACAGGGCCAGAGCCAGACACAGTATGAGCAGCTTGGTCATGGGTATTACCTCGTATATTATATTTTTTTGTATAGCTTATCGTGGCTCCCTCAGGGCAGGAGACGGGCCGGAGCGCTGCCGGGAAAGGTCCTGTCCGGCCTGAAGCCTTCGGCAAAGAGGCAGCCGCAGGCCAGTCCCCTGAAGCGGGCCATGGTCTCAAAGGAGTAGGCAAAATCCATGCCGTATTGGGACCTGAGCCAGCTGATCTGGCTCCGGTGGCAGGCCATCATCTTCAGCTTCGTGTCCATGACGGAGGTGACGTCCACGTATTCCTCCGGCTCAAAGCTCACTCCGTTGGGATGGTCGTGATAGAAGATGTAGGGAGTCCGGTCCGTGGCCGGATGCCCCGTCTCTATCAGGGGAGCCGACGCCAGCAGGGCAGCGTCCCGGGCCAGCAGGCTGCAGGCCCGGTGGTCCGGATGATAGTCGTCCGGCGAGGGGCACAATATGACGTCGGGCCTGCTCCTGCGTATAATGTCTATAAATATATTTCTGTTGTCTATGGAGTCCGTGAGAGAGGCGTCGCCGAGGCCCGCCCAGATCACCTCGGCGCCTATGACGGCGGCTGCGGCCCTCGCTTCGCCCTCTCTGACGGCAGCCAGCTCGTCGGGCGCATACTCCATGCTGCCCATGTTGCCGTTGGTGATGCAGGCATTCGTTATCCTGTGTCCCCGCTCCGCATAGAGAGCCAGAGCGCCGCCGCAGTAGCACTCTATGTCGTCGGGATGGGGGCCTATTGCCAGTATGTTCATAGGTTCGTCCTTGTCTTCGGTGTGGTATATCAGATTCATTATATACCCTGGGGGCGCCGGTGTCAACAAGGATTTTTGCAGGTTTTTTTGCCGGGCAGGTTGATTTTCCTCCCGGTTTGTGATATCATATAATTGTCCACGGGGATATAGCTCAGCTGGGAGAGCATCACACTGGCAGTGTGAGGGTCAGCGGTTCGAGTCCGCTTATCTCCACCATCAGGAGCCCTTTGAGGGCTCTTTTTTTTGCCCCGCTCGGCGCCTGCAAGGCCTGCGCGGGGCCTTTTTTTTGGCAGCTTGTATAGGATAAAAATATTATATACATATATAATAATAGTTTGCTATACAGGGCCCTGCAGGGCGGCTCGGCCGCCTCGGTCTGGCAAATAAAAAATATTTCAATTTCTTTGGAACTTAGGGCTTGACATGTCTGTCCCATAAGTGGTAAAATCATATTGGTAAACCAAATACACTTTTAGGAGACACAAATGAAAAAAGGTTTTACACTCATCGAACTCTTGGTAGTCATCGCAATCATCGCCATTCTGGCGGCCATCCTGTTCCCTGTTTTCGCGCAGGCCAGAGAAAAGGCCAGACAGAC
>JAFZNQ010000055.1 GCA_017552965.1 Abditibacteriota bacterium
CCACTCGGCGGAGGAACGCTCAAAGCTCAGCCCCGCGTCATCCCGGCAGCGGGATGCCTTTCGCGGGCGCGCAGCGCCCGCGAAAGGCATAAAAAACAACAGCGTCGGCAGGCCGGCAGGCCTGCCGACGCGTCACAAACACTCAGCACCTACCAGCCCCAACGGGCCAAAAAGCATCTGACACTCATCCGCCAATGGTTCCACCGCGGCTCGCCAACGGCCTCACTTTGTTTCGGCCACTGAAACGTGGCCGGAGGAAGCTCCCCCTGCCATTTCAGCGTCCCGGCCGCATTCAGCTGCCCGGCAGCCCACTCCATGTCGATCACTGTGTCGCAGTCCCTCAGGGGAGGCAGCTGAGCGGCTGTTTCGGACGCGCCGACTTCGTCATACAAGGCTGCAATGTCCAGGATCATGTCCGGCAGCCCATCGGCGCAGACCACCAGCTCTTTCCTGTCCTTTCTTCCCCTGTAATACAGCCTGCAGCCGCCGGGCGCATAGACATACGCCGGATATGACCGGACCAGACCGTCCGACACCAGCGCCTTGATCAGCTCTACGATCCTGTCGTCCAGGCCGTCGTCGAATATGCGCACTTTTTCCTCCAGGCTGCTGACGTCCGGCACGTGGCGTATCAGATAGCCATGTCCCACAACATCCTTCATTTCCCGCCTGATCTTCTCTCTGCAGGACGAATAGTTGCGCACAGTGCTTATGTCAAGCCCGTCGGCATACCGCTCGCAGATGACCATGAACTGCCGGGGATCCCTGTTGCCGCAACTGCACCTGAACACAGAGTCGCCCACCACAGTTTTGTCATGATCGGGGCCCTTGCTTGCCGGGGGAGTGCGATACTGAGTATATATCACCCAGCCGCCGCACTTCAGGCAAAACACAGTGACGTCCACAAAGGGATAGTTTTTCCAATACTCCTTGTCAAATGGTTCACGCATCGTTTTCTCCTTTATATCGTTGTTTTTGCGCCCCTCTCAGGGCGAACATTGCCTCCCGGCCATCCTCCGCCGTCTCGTCCCGTTCAATTAAACGTCATCTCGGCGGTGAGGGCTCCTCATGCCCTCACCGGTAAGAGATCCCCTGAGAAAGAACCGCGAGCCGCGGTCACGGACCGGCCCAACGGGACAGAAGGAAAACTTCCCTGCCCCGCGATACGGCCCCCCCAACGGCCAAAAGCCGTCGGTGCCCCCGTAGATCTCTTACCGGTTTCGCTTACGCTCAACCGCCGAGATGACGCGGGGAGCGGAGCTTAAACGCTCCTCCGCCTATGCGGACCCCCCAACGGCTTTCAGCCGTCGGTCCCCCCACAGATCTCCAACGCACATTAATGTGCGTTGGGATGACGGCGGAGGATCCGGGATGACGCGGGTTGGGCGCTGCGCCGGGATGACGCGGGGCGCGTTTCCGCCGGGATGACGAGAGTGTTTTCCCTGATGGAGATGAGGGGACTCGAACCCCTGACTCTCACGTTGCGAACGTGATGCTCTTCCGGCTGAGCTACATCCCCCTACAGTATTATTATAGCACAATTGCAAAAAAAGCCCCGAAAAGGCTCGGCCCTCCCGGGCCGGGTCTTTCAGGGCGCGCCGTCGGCTGAGTCTTTATTCTTCGATGACGTTCACGTTGGCGCTGTCGGGATGGAACAGGCTGCCCTCTCCTTCGGCGAATTCCCAGGTGACGCCCCGCAGGCGCACGGTCAGGGGCTCGTCGGCGGCGCCTTCCACCAGGGAGCTCTTGCCCAAGCCGGTGAAGCGCACGTTGTCAAAGGTCAGCTCCGTCAGCCGGTCTCCCGACTGGAGCATCTCGACGGAGTCGGCGCGGTAATCCAGCGCGTTCTGCGCGTTTTCGATGATCATATTGCGAAAGACTATGTTGCGGGAATGCTCTGCGGCGGGATGAGCGTCGCTGGCGAAAAATATCATAAAGGCCAGCAGGTTGTGCCTGCCTTCCTCCCGTGGCAGCTCTTCCGTGCGGGACCGGACCACCGTCATGCGGTGGGGATAGTAGCCGGGGCCGTAGGCGTGGCAGTTTTCCACCAGTATATCCGTGCCGCCCATGCGGAACACCTGGCAGGAGGTGTTGAGCACGCAGTTGTTGACGTGGAGCCCCCTGATGTTGATGCCGGCGATGCAGTCGTCACCCGTGCGGAACACGCAGCGGTTTATCTCCATGTCGGAACAGCAGTGGAGATGGATGCCGTCGCTGCCCCCGAGACAGGTGACGTCGGTCATGGTCACATGCTCGCAGCAGTCCAGCTGATGCATAAAGTTGCCGTTGTGCTGTA
>JAFZNQ010000056.1 GCA_017552965.1 Abditibacteriota bacterium
CCGGCCAAAACGGCAACATATCAAACGCAGAGCGTTTGGCCGTTTTGGGGAAGGGACCTCGGGAGGGGCCCGGCTGCCTCTTCATTGCTCTGTCGGAGACAGAGAAGGCAGACGGGAAGGACCCGGCCCAGCAGAGACGAGAGGAACTTCCCTGCCCCGCGATACGGCCCCCCCCCAACGGCCAAAGGCCGTCGGTGCCCCCGCAAACCACCCCAAAAAATCTGCGATTTTTCGGGGACCCCGGGATCTCTTACCGGTGAGGGCATGAGGAGCCCTCACCGCCGAGATGACGCGGGGTTTGGCGCCTGCAAAAGGCGCTTCCCGCGGGCAAAAAAAGACGCCCTCGGGCGAGGGCGTCTCTGCGCGGCCGGTGCCTCAGGGCAAAGTGGCGCTCTTTACGTCGGAATAGACTACCTTGCGGGCGCCGCCGTCGTCGATGTAAACGATGAAGGCTCTGCCGTACCAGGTGTCGCCGGGATCGACGTTCTTCTTGTTGATGATAAAGGTCTTGGTATAGGCCGAGTAGCCCGAGGACTTGCCCACTATCACGCCGGGAGTGTCAAACAGTATCTCATCGACGGGTTCGTCGGACTTCAGCAGCAGCACGCCGTGCATGACCTCGCTGGCAAAATCCAGACCGGTCTGGACCTGAGCGGTAAAGCCTATCTTGCTGCCTTCCACGTTGGGCGTCCACAGGTTCACCAGGGTGGTGTCGTCACAGCCGCCGTTGTAAACCGCGGTGAAGCTCATGTTGGCATAGACCGAGACGGACAGATTGAGAGAGTAGGACACTATCTCGCCGGTGTCGGTGTCGATCCAGTAGGAGAAGTCGTCATCATTGTAGGTGTCGGGAGCGGTGGCTCTGAACACTGCGGCAGTCTTCATCTGCTTCACGATCACTTCGTCGCCCGCATTGGCTTCCACCGTGTAGAGAGTGTCGGCCTTTTCGAGGATGGCGGTGAAGGTCACGTCCTGGGTCACCGGGCCCTCGGTGGGCAGGATGCCGGGATAGGTGCTCTGCCATTCCTTGACCACGTAGCCCGTGCGCAGGCCGGCCTGTCCGGCTTCCGCGGGATACTCCAGCTGGCTGTAGTCGGTGACGGCGTCGGTCTTATAGACCTTGCCGTACATGTCCTTGTATATGAAGCTGTAGGCCTCCAGGGGAGCCGCTAAGGCTTCCAGGTAAGTGTCGCGGCTGATCGTGTATTCGAACTCCGGTTCCTCGGAGATCACGTTGCCGGCGGAATCCTTCCAGCAGATGAACTTGTAGCCTCTGTCGGGGATGGCGTTGAGACGCACCGTGTCTCCGCTGAAGCCGCCGCAGTAATATTCGGCAGAGTCGTTGACGTAGGTGTTGGCGTTGATGCCGAACAGGTCGACCCAGTAGGTGAAATAATCAAACTCCACGTTCTGGATGGCGTCAACCAGCGTCCAGCCCCAGTCCTCGTCGATGAACAGATAGTAATCTCTCAGAGCAGCCTCGGCTTCGTCCAGAGCTTCTCTGAGTATCGTGAGGGTGTCGATGCTGTAGATGCCTATGCCGTTGTCATAGAGCTCGTTGCCCTTGTCCACCACGGGCTGCAGCTCGTCGCGGGCGAAGTAGTTGTCCACTACCGCGGAGAAGTTGAGCCTGGAATAGTCGCCGGCAGTGACGGGCTCGGTGAGCCTCTGTCCGTTGAGGGTGACGTAGACCAGCTCCAGGGGCAGGTTTGCTTCGTTCAGGATATCGAAATCGTCGGGATCCAGCACCGTGTCAGCTTCTATCAGACCTACGTTGGTCAGGTCGGTACCCTGCCACAGGATCCTTGCGCTGGTGAGGGGCACGTAGGAGTTGCCTCTGTGGAGTCTGGTGGAGGATACGGGGATCCTGTCGTCGATGACGGGATAATTGTCGGGACCGGTGTTCTTCCAGGGGGACAGCAGGTTTTCCTCCGCCCAGTCGGGAGCGGTCATGTCCATCTTGGTCACGCCGTCGCAGATGTCAAAGGTGGTGGAGTATTCGTGCCCGTCGTTCCTGCCCGCCATAGGAGCGGAGCAGAAGTCGGTGCAGTAGAAGCATCTTATGAACACACTCTGAGAAGAAGCCACGGAGTAGCCGCCCACGATGGCGCCGGCCACGTCGTTATCTCCCCAGGACATGCCGGTGAGGTAATTGTCGGCGTAATAGTTGCTGGCCACTATAGAGGCGTAATCACTGCTGACGTCGAACAGGCCGCCTATGATGCCTCCCATATAAGAGATATATGCTTCATCGTCATCATTGATGACGTCCACGTAGTTGACCCTGTTGCTCAAAATGTCTCCGAACGAAACTTGTCCTGCAACGCCGCCCATGAATCTGCCTTTGCCGCTGATGGAGGAGCAGGTCACGGTACAGAAGGTCACGAAAGATTTCTCTTCGGTTTCCACGTCGCCCATGGCCGTGGCGGTGATGCCGCCTATGACGGTGCCTTCGTTGTTGCCTATGAACTTCATGCCGTCCGCAAAGCAGGAGTAGATGTAATACTGGTTGTAGCCGGCAATGGCTCCCATATGGGCTCCCCACTGGTCGGCGAAGGTGAGGTCGCTGGCCACACAGTGGGTGATGTAGCCCTTGTTGTAGCCTGCAAAAGCGCCTAAAATACCGCCGGTCTTGGTGTTGGTGATGGTGATCTCGCCTGCCTCGGGGTCGGCGCAGACACTGCAGTCGTTGATATAGCCGTCGGTTTCGTTGACCCCCACAATGATGCCGTTGTACTGAGCATAGGCGGAAGCGTCGGCGTTCAGCATGATCTTCATGCCGCAGACGGTGCCTTTGTTGACGGCAACAAGGCCGGTGTGGGTCCCTTCCGCATTGGTGGCGGACACGTCCAGCCCGATGATGGTGGCGCCGCTGCCGTCCAGCACCACGCCCTCACTGACCTCTTCGATAGGGGTCCAGGGCTGCCCTGTCAGGTCAAATATGCCGTTCAGGCTGACGTCCTCGTCGATGGTGGTGCCGCACAGCGCCAACAGCTCATCCACGGTGGTGACGATCGTTTCTGCCCCCGCAGCAGCGGGCAGCAGGAGAGCGATCAGGACCGGCAAAAGCCATAATAGTCCGATAGATTTTTTCATAATAACTCCTTGACGTAAAGCGGACCCCGCAGAAGGGCAGCGCGCTTGTATTTGGGTGCTATTTCTATTATAGCACTCATTTGGAGATTTTTGCGGCTGTTTGAGATTTTCCCCTGCAAAGCCTGCAGCTTTGCAGGGGAAAACACTTCTCGTCATCCCGGCGGAAATGGCATATGTCAAACGCCGCCGGCGTTTGGCCATTTCCGGGAAGGGATCTCGGGCGGGACCCATTTGCCTCTTCCGTACTCCGGCAATGCCGGAGAAGGCAAATGGGGAGGACCCGGTCTTCGGTACACGCTCAAAGTACATGAGAGCGCTTTCCGTTTGTCCCACCCCGGCTTGGTCCATGGCCGGGGGCTCGCGGTTTCACTACAGGGGACTTCTTACCGGTGAGGGCACGAGTGGCCCTCACCGCCGAAGTGACGTTGTGTTTGAACGGGACAATAGCGTTTCCGCAGCCCCGCGATACGGCCCCCCCAACGGCCCTCTCTGCCGTTGGCAGAGTAAGGAATGGGCCGTCGGTCCCCCCGCAACCACCCCAAAAAATCTGCGATTTTTCGGGGACCCCGAGAGTGTCTGCTCCGAGGGGCGCAGGCGCCGAAATGACGTTGTGTTTGAACGGGACAATAGCGTTTCCGCAGCCCCGCGAAGGGGCCCCGGCGGCGCAAAAAAAGGCGCCCTCGGGAGAGGGCGTCCTGTGAAACGTCAGAAGAGGTCTCAGGGCATGGTGGCGCCTTTGATATCCGAAAATACCACCTTGCGCTCGCCGATGTCATCGTTGTAGACGATGAAGGCTCTGCCGTACCAGGTGTCGCCGGACTGGACGTTCTTCTTGTTGATGATGTAGGTATTGGTGTAGGCCGAGTAGCCGGAGGACTTGCCTACTATCACTCCCGGGGTGTCGAACAGTATCTCGCCCACGGGTTCGTCGGACTTGAGGAGCAGCACGCCGTGCATGACCTCGTCGCCAAAGTCGTCTCCCATGACTGTCTGTCCTGTGAAGGCTATCTTGCCGCCTTCCACTATGGGCTCCCACAGGTTCACGCAGGTGCTGATGAAGGACGGACCTTCGTAAATGGCTGCCAGATTGAGGTCGGAATACACCGATATGGACAGCGCGGGGTCACATGAGATGATCTCCCCGGTGTCGGCGTCTATCCAGCAGGTGAATTCTGTGTCCTCCATGAACTCGGGAGCGACGCGGGTAAATACCTGAGCGGTCTTTTTGGTGACGGTTTCATCCAACCAAACGTCGCCTCCAAACAATATACAGCTGTTCACCGTATATGAGGAGTCGGCCTTTTTGAGCATGGCGGTAAAGGTCACGTCCCGGGTCACGGCGCCGCTGGCGGGCAGGTCGCCGGGGTAGTCGTTCTGCCACTCCTTGACCTTGTAGCCTGTTCTCAGGCCGCCCTGTCCGGCTGCCACGGGATAGGCAAGCTGGGAGAAATCGGTGACGGCGTCGGTCCTGTAGGTCTTGCCGTACATGTCCTTGTAGACGAAGTTGAAGCTGTTGGCGGGCGCGGTCACTGCGGTGACAATGGTTTCCCTGGAAATGACGTATTCGAACTCGGGGTCTTCGGACAGTATGTTGCCGGCGGTATCCTCCCAGTACAGGAATCTGCGGCCTTCGCCGGCCTCGGCTTTCACCAGGAAGACTTCGTCCATGGGACTAGTGACAACCCAGGTTTCATCCGGATCCCCGCCGTCGATAGTTACCGTTCCGCCGTCGCAGATGAACATCACGTCATAATCGCGCACCTCCAGAGCGGCTATGGCGGAGAACATGTTGTCAATGAGCTCCTGGCCCCAGTTCGGGTCTACGGACAAATAGGCTTCTTCCAATGCCATCAGAGCCTCGTCTATGGCCTCCCGCAGGGGGATCAGGCTTTCGGCGGTGTAGTAGCCTTTGCCGGATGTGTAGACGTCCATGGCGTAAAACGTGTTGGGCGCCAGGCAGTCTCTGCAGAAGGCGTTGTCCACCTCGGCGGAGAAGCATATCTCGTCAAACTCTCCCGCCAGGAAGGGGTCGGTCATGGCGATGCCGTTCACAGTGATGAAGTCCACTTCTATCTGCATCTCGTCGAAGGGGTCAGTGTTCTGGATGGTAAAACCTGCCGGATCGAATTCGAAATCGTCGGCCACCAAGCCTATGTTGGCAACGTCTATGCCTTCATACAGCAGCCGGTAGCCGTCCAGGGGCAGATAGTCGTCGCCTCTGTGGAGACGGGCAAACCTGACGGGTATCTCCTCCTTGGTGACGGGGTAGCAGTCGGGGCCGACGTTGCGCCAGGGGCCGTAGAAGCTTTCGTCCAGATTGTCCATGCCCCAGCCGTCCGAAGTCATCTCCATCTTGGTCACGCCGGCGCAGGATTCGAATTGCTGGTCAGAGTAGTCGCCGAAGTACGCGCCGTAAAGGGACGCGTCGCAAAAGTCGGTGGCGTAGTAGCACTTGACAAATACCGGGTCCGTGACGTATACGCTGTAAACACCCACGATACCGCCGGCATAGTCGTTCGGAGCGTACACCATGTCCGTGGTGTTCATGTCGGCGTAATAGCTGTTTGACAGTCTGCTGTTGTCACCATCCACGCTGCCTGCCAGGCCGCCTATATAGCAGGAATCCTGGGCGTAGTGGCTGAAGCCCACGTAGTTGACTCTGCTAAAGCTTATCTCGCCGTTGTTGACAGTGCCGGCAATGCCGCCCATGGCGCTGGCCTTGCCGGTCAGGTCGCAATAGAGCACGTTGTTGGACTCGGCAAAGGCCGGGACCTCATCTTCGGGACCTTCCAGTTCGGCTGTGATGCCGCCCAGGATGGAGTACTGGCTGGTGCCGGTGAGGGCAGTGTGAAATACGGTGCTGTCGGCTACGGTGCCTAAGGTCTTGCCGGTGATGCCGCCTGCGCTTGTCCCCGCGCCTGCGGAAAGGGTGAGGTCGCGCACGGAGCAGTAGATCACGGCTCCCTGATTGTAGCCGCAGATGCCTCCCAGATATCCGCAGTGACTGTTGGATCTGATCTCTACGGGCTGCTCGCTCTCGCCGTAAACGTGGCAGCCCCAGATGTCGGCGTTGGCGCCGTTGAAGCCCGCTATGACGCCGGCAAACGTTGCGCTGGCGAGAGAGCCGTAGCTCACCTGGACGTTGACCGACTGAATGCTGCCGTTGTTCACCGCCACAAAGCCGGCGTAGTCGCCGTAGCTACTGTTCATGGGGAGACCCTTGATAACGGAGTACTCGGTGCCGGCTATACAGTGGCCCTCGGTGATCTCGGCGATGGGGGTCCACTCCTCGCCGGAAATGTCATAAATGCCGGGCTCCAGCTGGACGTCTTCGTCCACCACCTGTCCGCACAGCTCCAGCAGCTCGTCCACGGTGGAAATCTGGATGTCGGCCATTGCCGCCGATGACAAGAGCAGAGCGCACAGCGCCGGCAGAAGCCATAATAGTCCGATTTTTGATCTCATAGATTTCTCCTTGAATATGCCGCAGGCCGCGGAGCCGGGGCGGCAGTCAATATGTATCTACTACTATTATAGCAGATTTATCTGCTGTTTTTGCTTTTTTTGGGGGAGTTATTTGCCGTGGGGAGGGCGCTCTGTCCCGCCCAGCCGGTCCGTGGCCCGGGGCTCTTCCTTCTATTGATGTGACCCCAAAAAGTTGGACAAAGAAAATCCCCAAATCCCCACGTTCTATTTAACCATTGGTTAATGCCTTTTTTCTGTATTCGCTTGGTGTCATCCCGTTAAGCTTCTGCTTGATCCTTTTGTTGTTGTAATAATCGATGTACTCCTCTAATTCCTTATAGAAATGCTCTACCGACTCAAAG
>JAFZNQ010000057.1 GCA_017552965.1 Abditibacteriota bacterium
GGAACCAGGAGATCAGCGAGATAGTCCGGGGGCTCAAGCTCCTGGCCAAGGAAATGGACTGTCCGGTGATGGCTCTGTCTCAGGTGAACCGCAAGCTGGAGGACCGCCCGGACAAAAGGCCTCAGCTCAGCGATCTGAGAGAATCCGGCTCCATAGAGCAGGATGCGGATATAGTGCTCATGCTGCACAGGCCCTCCTACCATGACCGCAAGACCTCAGATGACGCGGAGCCGCCGGCCCCGGTGGAGGAGGCGACGGTGATCATAGCCAAGCACAGAAACGGCGAGACCAAGGACTTGACTCTGGGGTTCGTGAGAAAATACGCCGCCTTTCGCAATCTGGCCGAAGGCTATCGGGAAACAGGCGAATAGGCCGGACGAGCTGCGGATGCCCTGCAAAGCCACAGGCTTTGCAGGGCATCCCGACGTTTGGGGGAGGGCCTTATGCCGCGGCGGACAGCAGGGTCATCCCGCCGCAGGGGCGACGGGGAGCGCCACGACCTGCCGCGGGAGGATGCAGCCTGTCAAAAGTCCCAGCCCAGCTGCTTCTGGCCGCATTTGAAGAGGGTCCGGTTGATGTCAAAGATGTTGTAGTTGCCGCTGGTGATGCACAGCTTTATCACGTTGTCCCGCACGTCGCCCGGGGCGAAGGTCCAGCCGCCTACTTTGAGAAAGGCGGCCGTTTCCTCAAGGTCCAGGCGCAGGCCGATGGCCAGGGCGAGGGTGATGTTTTTGGTAGGCTTTCTCGTCCCGCAGATGAGCTTGGAAAAGGTCTGTCTGGTGATATTGGCCTTGTTGTACACGTCGGCGTTCTTTTCGAACCCCTTTTGTCTCATCAGTTCGTACAGATAGTCCACGTAATCGGCGCCGGGGGCGTGGGTGATGCGGTCGATATATATGGCCCGCAGGTCCTTGTCGTCTCCGCTGAGGATCCTCAGGACCTCCCCGGGGTCTTCGAACTCCTCTGCGGGAGCTGCCGGCGCGGGAGCCCGGAGGAGCCGTCTGCCGTTCATGCTCGGCAGCCCGTCATCCTGTCTCGCGGGGGCTGCGGCGCAGGGGAGGTCTTCCGCAAGCATGTCGGCAGCCGGGGCTTCAGCCTCCCACAGGTCGGTCTCGTTCGGGGCTTCTGCCTCAAGCCGGGCATTTTCTTCAAGGCAGCTGCCGGCCTTCCGTAAGAAAAGGGGCAGGTTAAACCTGGTCTCCTCGGATACCCGGCTCACCCGGCTGCGGTCGATGAAGGTGAGTATCACGTAGAGGTCCGAATCTTTTTCCGCAAGAAAGCGGCTGATGGTCCGGACGGCTATCTCCAATGCTGCCTGCGGGGGGAAGCCGAAGGCTCCGGCGGATATGAGGGGAAAGGCTATGGACCGGACGTCATTCTCCAGAGCCAGCTCCAGCGCCGAGACGTATGTCTGCGAGAGCAGCTCCTCTTCGTGACTGCCGCCGCCTTTCCACACGGGGCCCACGGCATGGATGATGTATCTGGCCTTTGTCTTGTAGCCATTGGTGATGACCGCGCAGCCTGTTTTTACAAGGCCGATCTTTTTGCAGGCCTTGCTCAGCTCCGGCCCGGCCTGTTTGAATATGGCGTTGCTGACTCCTCCGCCTGGGTGCAGAGTGCTGTTGGCAGCGTTGACGATGGCGTCGGCGGATAGCCTGGTGATGTCTGCATGAACGATCTTCAGCGGCATAAGAGGTCTCCTTTGTTTATAGTCAGTATTATTATAGCACCCGGAACGCCGAAATGAAACAAATATTCGAAAAAACCTTGCCCCGGCAGCGCTTTATCGCCGGCCTGGGTTTGTGATATAATATATTAGAAGTCGCGGCGGCGGACGCCGCAGACACAAAACTTTGACTGAGGTGCGGTCTGTGACAGACATAGGACAGATACTTCGCGAAAAGCGGGAGGCCAGAGGCCTTTCCGCAGAAGAAGCAGAGGCGGAGACCCGGCTGGCTGCCGACTCCATCAGGGCTGTGGAGGACAACCGGTTTGACGAATTCAAAAACAAGGTGTACGCCAGAGCCTTTGTGAGAGACTACGCCAACTTTCTTGCCGTGGACCCCAAGCCTCTTCTGGACAGGCTGGATGAGATATACGCTCCGCCGCAGGAAGCTGCGGAGGAGCGGGAGGAGGGCGCTCGCGAAGAGTATCCCGAACCCCTGCCCGAAAAGAGCGCTCCCGGGCTTGACCGGGTGGTGATCAGCTTTGCCGTATTTCTCCTGCTTGCATTGATATGCTACGGAGTGTCCAGATACACCCGGCAGTCCCCGACGGCTCCCGCTCCGGAGCCCGGCAGCCCTGCCGTGACGGCGGTTCAGCCCGAGCCTGCGGTCCCGGCGCAGCCGGAGCCTGTGAAAAAATACGCGGAGGGTGTGTCCGTGTCGGTGAAGACCTTTGCCTGGTATCCCGCTACTCAGCTGAGGATAGTGGTGGACGGCGTGGTGAAATACAATCAGTCCACCGGTCCCGCGTCGTGTCTGGAATACACGGGCAAGACCTACGTGAAGATATACACGGACAACAGCGATCACATACAGATCAGGGTAAACGGCAGGCTGGAGGACAGCATGGGCGCTCCGGGCAAGCCGGTGACCAAATATTATCAGGTCAATACTCCCGAGACCAGGCCTGCGGAATAAGCCGCCGGGCAGCGCGGGAGCGGAGATAACCACATTTTTGCATAGTGAGGTATACTATGATTTACAGAGAGTACGGAAACACGGGTATCCGGCTGTCACAGCTGGGCTTTGGCGCCATGAGGCTGCCCAACGACGATGAAGAGGCCGTGAGCATCATGCGCGCTGCCGTGGACGGCGGGGTCAACTATCTGGATACGGCCTTTGGCTACGGCGAAAGCGAGAGGAGAGTGGGGCTGGCCCTGCAGGACGGCTACAGGGACAGGGTGTATCTTTCTACCAAGAATCCTCTCCCGGACATGAGCCTTGACGGCTGGAAG
Organism: Abditibacteriota bacterium; assembly: GCA_017552965.1. Lineage (NCBI taxonomy): Bacteria > Pseudomonadati > Abditibacteriota > Abditibacteriota bacterium. Next base: position 2,960 of record JAFZNQ010000057.1, read on the forward strand.
CAGCGCCTGGAAGAGTCGCTGCGCAGGCTGCAGACGGACCACATAGATTTTTACAACGTGATCCATTCCATGAGCTATGACGCCTGCGAGAACTTTTTGGTGAAGAACAAGGCTCTGGATATGATCCTGGACTACAAGCGGCAGGGCGTCATACGCCATATAGTCTATTCCACCCACGACACTCCCGACAACGTGAAGAAATGCATCGACACGGGCTTTTTTGAGGGTATGACCATACAGTACAACCTTCTCAACAGGAGCTACGCCGACGCCATAGCCTATGCTCACGAAAAGGGCATGGGAGTCGTCATCATGGGGCCGGTGGGCGGCGGCATGCTGGGAGCGGCCAACAGCACCTTCAAGAACAAGCTGGGCAAGAGCTATGCGTCCACCCCCGAGCTGGCCATTCGCTTTGTGCTGGCCAATCCCAACGTGACTGTGGCCCTGTCCGGCATGGGCAATATGGCCATGGTGGAGGAAAATCTGCGGACCGCCTCCAACCCGGACCCTCTTTCGGAGGAGGAGCTGAAAGCGGTGGATACGGCAGTGGAAGAGCTGAGGGCTCTGGAAAAGCTGTATTGCACGGGCTGCAGATACTGCATGCCCTGTCCCAACGGGGTGGATATCCCGGGCAACTTTGCCAACTTCAACCGCTACCGGGTCTATGGAGCCCTGCAGCAGGCCAGGCAGCATTACGGATGGATGAAGCGCAAGGACGACAACAAGCAGGACAGCTCGGCCGGCGCCTGCATACAGTGCGGAGCCTGCATGAGCAAATGTCCTCAGAAGATAGACATCATCAGCCAGCTGCAGGAGGTCCAAAAGACTCTGGATCAGGCGTAAATACGGGACCCGAAAAAAACGGCAGACTCGCGTCTGCCGCTCTTTTTTTGCGTCAGAAGGCCGCAGCCGTCAGGTCTATACAGACGTGGCAGCCCTTCAGGAGCCCCGACACCTGCGCCACGGTGTAGACGGGCCTGGTCTCGCCCAGCGCCCGGGCAAGGGCAGCGTCCACTTTGTCGAAGTCTCCCAGGTCCGTGAGGAAGATATTGACTCTGAGCACGTTGGACCAGCTGGTAAAGGCGTGGTTGAGACACTCGGTAAGGTTGGCAATGACGAGCTCTATCTCTCCGTCAAGGCTGCCCGAGGGCTCCTGAGTGACCGGGTCTATCCCCATAGTCCCACCCACGTATATCACGCTGTCTATGACGGTCTGGGAGGAATGGCCACAGCTCTTGTGGCTCTTTTTGGTAAAGCTGGTTTTGATCATAAAAAGACTCCTATTTTCTCATCATCAGTATCATTGATTGGAGCAGGTTGAAGGTGACCAGGGACGTATAGACCACCACGATGATGGCCACGGCTCTTTCCCACTTGCTCTGCACGTCGCGAAACTCCTGCTCGTCTCTGAAGCGGCGGGTCTTTCTGGCGGCGGCTTTGCCCCTGAACAGCATATAGATGCCCAGCCAGCAGGCTGCCAGAACAAATATGACATAGAGCAGGATCCCGACGGTAAAGTCCGAGAGGGCGTAGTCTTCGTGAGTCACTGCCCTAAACACAAAGACGATAAGAAAGAACGCCGACAGTATCCAGCAGCCCAGACATGCCCAGCCCTGCCACAGCCTGTGGCTGATGCCCCAGAAGGGAGCCAAAAACAGACCGGGCCAATTCAGACCGTCCGTGTCGGCAAACAGTTCGGGAAACAGGACGCCTGCCGCAGACCGGGAGCCGTCCTCGCATATGATGACGCTGCCGGCAGTGACGCTGCCCTCCCGGACCCAGGCTGCCAGAGTCTCCCTGCTGCAGGGGCCATAGACCGCGCCGTCGGCGCCTAAAACGCTGTAGCTCATGTGGTCACCTCTGTAGATTATTCAATTACATTATACCCGAACCGCGAAAAAAAATAAACCGCGCCGCCTGCTCCGGGTGGACAACAGTAAAAGCTGAGTAAATACAGCGCCAAAAGACTGTGGCGTGCCAAACGTTTGCAGCATCGGAAACCGGCTCCCCGCTCAACCTGTGTTGAGCGGGGAGCCGCGCTGTTCGGGGCTCGCCCCGTTACGGCCCCGGGCGGCAAAAAAACTGCGGATATTTTGTGATTTTTTCTGAAAACCGTTGACTTGCCTCCCGAAATGGTATATAATGAAGAAAACAGGCTGAAAAACAAGTTGGATACAAGTCTGTCTCAGCCTGTATCTCAAATCAAAAGGAGAAAGCAGTCATGAAAAAAGGTTTTACTCTCATTGAGCTGTTGGTGGTCATCGCTATCATCGCCATTCTGGCAGCCATACTCTTCCCCGTCTTTGCTCAGGCGAGAGAAAAGGCGCGCCAGACCCAGTGTCTCTCGAACATCAAGCAGATCGGCACTGCAGGCCAGATGTATATGCAGGACTGGGACGAGGGCCTCATCCCCTACAACGGCGCCAACTACAACTTCGCCGACGTCATGAATCCATACGTCAAGAACTGGCGCATGTTCTACTGCCCTTCGGCTCCCTGGAAGCCCACCCCCGACAACCACGCCTTCTGGGCCGTGAACTACGGCATCAACAACTGGATGGGTCTCTATCTGGACGGCAACGGCAACGCCGCCGATCCTCTGAGGACTCTGGGACAGATCAACAAACCCTCCGAGATCCTCATGTACGGCGACAGCGGTCTCTTCTGGATGAGCGGCTGGGGCATCCTGTATCCCGCCACCTCCGGCGGCTGCTATCTGCCCGGCTCCAAGGGCAGCCCCGACCTGATAGATACCACGCTGGCTCCTCCCGTCAGCCAGGCTACCGGCGACTTTGCCAACGGACGGCACAACGGCGGCGTGAACATGTGCTACTGGGACGGCCACGCCAAATTTATCAAGTCCTACGAGCTGGTGCGGCAGGCGAGACAGGAATGGAACGCCTGGGGAGGCATCGAGGGACCCTTTGGCCTCAAGTATTATCTGGACAATCAATAAAGCGACTGCGGGGCCCGGCCCCGCTTTTTTTTTGCGCCGGCTGCCCGTATGCTGTATAATGATAGCGGGAGTCAACGGATATGAAGCTTTGGATGATCCTTTTCACACTGATCTGCGCCCTGTCCGCCGGCGCTGCGGTGGACGGCTGGACCCCGTCCGGCTCTGCGGAGATCGCAGACGGCCGGGCCGTCCTGACCAACAGCCGGCAGCGGCCCTTTGCGGCTCTGGAACGGACCGTGGCCATAGACGACGAATACGTCAGGGCCTACAGGCTCACCGGAGTCTTTGAGGCGGACGCGGGGGACAGGGGAGACCTGTGGCTCTATTGCGACATATATTACAAAGACGGCACCCACACCTGGGGCCCTTACGTGACAGTGGACAGACAGGGCTCCTGTGTCAGGAGCCTGGACATCATACCCACCAGACCGGTCAGAAACCTGTATCTCCTGGCGCTCTTCCGGGATTCGGAGGGGTCCGTGACCGTCAGGGACCTGTCCCTGAAGGAACTGTCTGCCGGGCCGGAACGTTTTGGCTGCCGGCGCGAGGGCAGCATGCTGAAGGTGTGGTGCAGGACTCCGTATCCCTGCCGGATGGCTCTTCGCCGGGAGGGCAGGGAATACGTTTCCGACGGCACAGAGCACGCCTTTCTGCTGCCCGGAAGCCGGGCTGAGGTGCTGGTGAACGGCAGGAGCCTGGGCTCAAGGACCTTTGCGCCCTCCCGGGGGCTCAGACTGTGGACGGAGGACAGCTTCGCCCGGGTCTTCCCCGATACTCCGGAGGGGAAGGGCAGGCCCTGTCTCCGCGCTCCCCGGGGAGGGAGAGTCTCCTTTCAGCTGTGCGCAAGGAGCGACAGGGCCGAGAACCTGGTCCTTTTGTCTTCCGACGCGGTCTCCGACAGAGGCCGGATAAGCCGTTCCAACGTGTCTCTCAGAGCCGTGCGGTACAACCTGCTCTCACGGCCGGAGAACATGGAGCTCAGGGACGGAGAGCACCTCATCGCCATGGAAAAGCCTCTGGAGGGTCCTTTGCCCGGCTTGTGGGGAGACGCGCTCACACCGGTATCCTCGGCGTCCCTGGCGCCGGACAGGACCGCGGCCTTTTGGGTGACTGTGAAGGTCCCCCGGGACGCCCTGCCGGGAGAATATTCCGGCAGCATCAAGGCGGGAGGCAGGACTGTGTCCTACCGGCTCAGGGTCTATTCCGTCCTGCTGCCGGAGAAGACGGGGCTCAGGACCAGCTTTTCCTTTGTGGAAAGGTGGGCCCGGAAGCTCCAGGGGGACAGCTATTCCTACAGAAAGGCCCGGGCGTTTCTGGAGGAATACGGGCTGGACTGTCACGATATAGGAGATTGCGGCGCGGGGGCGGCGCTGAGACCTCACACGGGGGTCTTTCCGCTGACCAATGCCGCCGAGGAGGAAAACGGCGCCTATACCCTCTGGAACAGCCCCGAGCGCTACGGCCCCCGGTTTGAGGAGGCCTTTGCCGAAAGGATAGCCGGAGCGTATTCCTATCTGCAAAAGCAGGGGGCTCTGGACAGGGCCTACGTGTACGGCTTTGACGAACGGGGCAGCGACTATTATCCCGCCATGACAAGCCTGTTCGGCATGATACACCGGCGTTTTCCCGGTCTGAAGACCCTCTCCACTGCCGTCTTGCCCCCGGAGGTATGTCCCTATGATATGGGCATAGACGCCTGCGTGGCCATTGACCCGGACCGGGAGCAGCAGCAAAAGCAGAAGGCAGCCGGGGGCGAATACTGGTGGTATGTGTGCGGCGCCGGCAGGTTTGCCGTGGAAAACACCCTGCTCTCCGACCGGCTCCTTTTCTGGCAGCTGAAGGCTATGGGGCTGGACGGCTTTTTGTATTGGGCTCTGGACTTCTGGGACAAGGAGGACAACGCGGTCCTGCCGCCCGGAGGAGGCGACATCCTGTTTGATATATCCGGAGGCTTTTGCCACGGCGACGGCAGGCTCATATATCCCGCCGAAGGAGGCGGATACTATTCATCGCCCCGTTTTGAGCAGATAGCCGAAGGGCTGGAGGACTACAGGCTGCTGGAGCTCTACGAAGACAAATACGGCCCGGGCAGCGCGGACGCTCTGACAGGGCTCGTGTGCAGGGGGACAAAGGAGACCGCGGAGGATCCGCGGACGTGGGACGAGGCGCGCAAAGCGCTGCTGGAAGGCTTGGAGAAACGATGAAAGACGCAAAATACGAGCTTCTCACCGAGGAGCTGCGGCGCAGGATACGGGAGGGCTCTCTGAGGCCCGGGGACATGCTCATGTCCCGCTCTCAGATGGAAAAGCACTACTCTGTGTCCGCCACCACCATCAACAGGGCTCTGGACGCTCTTGAAAGCGAAGGGCTCATAGACCGGCGAAAGGGCAGAGGCTGCTTTGTGGCGGAATACACGGGCACCGACAAGATCGCCGTCATATGCCCTCTGTCGGTGAAGCCCAACAAGACGGATATATCCCCCTTTATGGTCAACGCCATCGCGGTGGCCCTGAAGGACACGGGCTTCGTGCCCCTGCTCTTTGACTCGGAGAGCGTCTGCCGGAGCTTTGACGCGGCGCTGGAGCAAAAGGCTGCGGGGATACTGCTGAACGTCTATGACCGGGCCTCTCTTCAAAGCCGGGTGGCCCGGGCGGAGAGCATGGGCCTGCCGGTGGTGTTCCTGGACAAAAAGGGCCCGGGAGGCGGCTTTGTGGGCACGGATCACTACCGGGGCGCCCTGAAGGGGGTGGAAAAAGCCCTGGCGCTGGGCTACGACAGGATATATCACTTTTTTGAAAACACCGACGTGAGCTCCGTCGTGGAGCGCAAGCTGGGCTACGCCCACGCCATGACCCTGGCCAACCTGAACACCCGTCTTATTCCCGTAGATACCTCCGGGGAGGATTATATCGCCCGGTTTTACGAGGCTATGACAGAGAACAAGGGGATCCTCCACGAAAAGTGCGCCATATTCACCACCAACGGTGATGGTATGACCGGCGTTTGGCGGGCCGTGAGGGAAATAGCTCCCCGGGAGTATCCCGCCCTCATCTCCTTTGACGATCCCGATATAGTTCTGCCTGCCGGCGCGCCCTTTGTCAACATAGTCCAGGACCTGCAGGCCATAGGCGCCGAGGCCGTCGGTATGCTGCTCACAAGGATCACCAAGGGCGCCGGCCCCTACGAAAAGCGTATCAGTCCGGAGATCAGGGTGGTCACGGGAGGCAGGCAGTGAAAACGGCGCTCTCTGCGATCGCGCTGTCACTGCTCACAGCGGCGGTCTTTGCCTCGGGCTATCCCAGGATTGCCAGCTTCTGGGGCTGTCCCCCGTCCACGGCGGACTATGGGCTCTGGTCCCGTTACGGCCTGCTCATCTGCTACGAGAGCCCCTACGATGATTTTGTCCGCCTGTCCCGGGGGATAAGGGAGCTGAACCCCGACGCCGTCATTCTGGACACCGCCATCCTCACCAGCTTCGGCAGGCCCGACGTGTGGTATCCCTGGATGAAGGACGAATGGTGGCTCAGGGACAGCAAGGGCAACCGGGTGACCACCTGGGCCGGACAGGTATATATACCCAACCTCACCGATCCCGACTGTGTGGACGCTCTGCTCCTGCACGTGGACGGGGTGCTGGGGACCAGGGATTCCCGTTACGGGCAGATGCTCCGGGAGGGGGTCATACAGGGGCTCATGCATGACAGTGTGGTGTCCAATATCTCCACCTACGAAAGCGACATAGACGCGGACGGCGACGGCCGGCCCGACGATCCGGAGGAACTCAATCAAAAGTGGCTGGAGGCCCAGAACACCTATTTCCGGCGCCTGGCGGAAAAATATCCGGGCGTCCTGATACTGGCCAACGACGCCGGCGAGAACCACCGGCCCCGGGTCAACGGCCGCCTGTGGGAATCGGGCACGTGCATGGACCTGGTATCCACCCGTCACTGGTGGAGCCTGCCGGACGCGGTGAACAATCTCCTGGAGTTTGACGCCGGCTGCCGCCGGCCCTCCGTGTCCGTGAATCTGGCTTCCTGCGCCATGGGCTACGACGGCTGGCGGATAGGGCTGGACGGAAGCACCGTGGCCACCGAAGGTGAAAGGGACAGGGCCCGCCGGGACTACGCCCGTATGAGGGCGGGATTATTTGCCACCCTGATGACCGACGCCTGGTATGCCTACGACTTCGGCACCGTGAACTACGGGGACCCCCGCTACTGGTATGCCGAATACGAGGCCCCTCTGGGAGAGGCTCTGGGGGACGCTGAGACCGTGTATCTCCGCAAGCCACGACCCGTGCGCCGCTGGCAGGCGGGGGACAAGAGCCATCCCTTCGCGGACTGCGGAGATATATGCCGCATGACTCCCGAAGGGTTCCTCATAGACCGGACCGGGGGCGGGGGCTGGGTCACCGCCTTTGCCACGGATCCCCGGCGTCTGTATTTTGCCCCCGGCAAGACCTATCTCATCGAGCTGGAGATAAAGACCCTCCGCAGGGCAGGGGATATGTTCCAGATAGCCCTCAGGTCCCCGGAGGGAGGCTGGGAGCAGTCCGACAGGGGCACCCGCTCTTATCTGGGGGTGGAGGGGGAACGCTTTACCTTCCGCACTCTGGCGACTCCCGGTCCCTGGAAGGACTACAGCCTGCAGGGCTTTCTCCATTCCGGCGGCCGCTTCCTGCTGAAGTCCCTCTCCGTGACGGACGCCGGCCCCTGCTATATGTATCGGGATTTTGAGGGCGGCAGAGTCTATGCGTCGGGGAGCCCGAAGCCCCTGACCCTTCGCCTGCCCAAGCCCATGAGGCTCATCAAGGATGACGAGACCCCCAAATACGTCATAGAGGCCGACGATCCCTCCGGCAGGGAGCGGGGGACCTGGCTGACCGCAGAGGGGCCCTTTGTGAGCTGCTTCGGCAAGGGCTGTCGGTGGTCCGTGGACCCGGAGGCCGTCTTTGAATGGCAGGTCACTGTCCCGGCAGCCGATGAATATACCCTTTACGCCTGTCTGGCCGGGGACTATCTCCACAAGGGCTGGGAAAAAAGGCCCGAGTCGGCGATCCCTTTCAGCAAAAAGGCCCGATATACCGTGGGCGGCAGGACCTTTGCGGCCGACCAGAGCGCAGCCGACGGAGGCTGGGTGAAGATAGGGACCCTGGACCTCAAAAAGGGCCCGTGCTCCGTCAGGCTCTCAGGCGCCTCGCAGGAAGGACGCATTGAGGCCGACGCCATTCGTCTGGAAAGCGCCCGGCGCCTGAACGACGGCTCTCTGGTAAAACAGATCACCCTGCTGCCCGAAGACGGCGTCATTCTATTGAATCCTTAGGAGGATCCTATGTGCAAGCTGTTTCTGATCATATGCCTGCTGTTCCTTTCCGCAGCCGCCTTTGCCGGGATGGAGATCAAAGCCTTTCAGACTGCCGTTCCCGCGGGAGGCAGGGCCGTTGTTCTGGCGGTGAACTCCGGGAAGGAGGCCATCACAGGAGATGTGAAGGTCAGCTCCGGCTCCGCTCCGGAACGGCTGACGGTGGAGGCGGGGGGCTGGGCGTATCTGCCCATAGCCTTTGACCCCGGGCAGATGTCGGGGGAGATCACCGTGGAATTCGCCGGCGCCACCCTGACCCTGCCCGTCCGTTCGGACATAGACCTTGCCGGCGTGGAGTGGAAAAAGTCTTTTTCCCGGCGCAATACCCCTGATGACAGCGCCTTTGCCCAGCCCGGCTTTGACGACGGGGACTGGAAGTCCTTTGCGCCCCCCGCCATCTGGCAGGACGAAGGGGTCACGCAGACCCGCTGCCGGGTCACGATCCCCGAAAGCCTCAAAGGCCATGAGCTGTATCTGCAGCTGGGGGCCGTGGACGACGATGACGTCACCTACGTGAACGGGGTCCGGCTGGGCTCCACCCGGGGCTGGAACAAGTTTCGGGAATACAGGGTGCCTGCGGATATCGTCAACTACGGCGGGGAAAACCTGGTGGCCGTGGCCGTCAACAACCTGCCCGGCTCCGGAGGCGGCATTTCCGCTCTGCCCCTCAGGCTCACCACCCAAAAGGATACCCGGACTTCCCTTGCGCCGGTGACTCTGCCCAAGGCGGGAAAGATCGGCAGGCCCCTGCCGGTGCGGCCCCTTCACAGCGAGAACGGCGTCCTCAAATATCCCGAGGGCACCGAGGTGGCCCTGTGGGGGACCAACTACTACCCCATGAGCTGGCACCAGTATAACAATATGGAGACTGCCATCAGGGAGGGCAAGTCGCCCGTGGGCAGCATAAAGGAAGCCATAGACACAGACCTGGACCATATGAAGCGGCTGGGGCTGGACGTGGTCAGGGTGCACATCTTTGACCGGGAAATGTCCGATATATCGGGGAACCTGCAGGAGAACGAGCATCTGGATCTGCAGGACTACCTCATAGCCGGCGCAGTGAAGAGGGATATGTATGTCTATATCACCCTCATAGGCTGGTGGTCGTCCCCCAACACCTTCCCCGGCAGCTTTTCCTCCGTCTATACCAAGCCGGAGATGCAGTTCAACCCCGGGGCCATAGAGGCCCAGAAGACCTTTATCCGGGACATACTCACCCACCGGAACCCCTATTCCAAGAGGAGCCTGGCGGAGGAAAAGGCCCTCTGCGTAATGGAGATCATGAACGAGCCGGCGTATTTTACCTACGGTGACCTGACGAGCCTGTCTTACACGCCTCAGGGTGAAAAGGGGGAGGCTCTCGACAAAGCCCGGGAGCTGTTTGCGTCCATGTGGCGGGACTGGCTGAAGGAATACGGGCTCACCGACTCCGCCTGCTGGTTCGATCTGTTTATGTACGGCCTGCACAGGCAGTATTACAGGGATATGACGGAGGCCATACGCAATACGGGAGCCCGGCAGCCCATAGCGGCCAACCACGGCTATTCCGCAGCCTGGGAGGAAGCTCTGGCGGATTCGGAGATAGACGCCGTCACCAACAGCGCCTATCCGGGAGGGCTCACCAACCACGTGGACGGGGTGAACATGCTGCCCCAGTATGATGACGCGGGTTTTCTGGAGATGGGGCATTACGGGCATCCCAACAACGGGCGCCTGGACGGCAAGGCCAGAGTCATGTATGAGTTTGACAACGACGGCTCCACCCACGGCGCCTACATGTATCCCGCCATGGCGGCGGCCTTCCGCAACCGGGGAGCCCAGATAGCCTGCCAGTTCCAGTATGACACGGTGGCCACGGCGGCTTACAATACGGACTGGGGCACTCATTACGTGAACCTGCTCTACACCCCCGCAAAGGCGGTGAGCCTGGCGATAGGCGGCCGGGTGTTCAGGGCCCTGCCCAGAGGCGCAAAGCCCGAAGCGGCCCCGGACTATATGCAGACGGAGGTTTTCCGCTCCGATTTCGCCCGCAATATGAGCGCCTTCTCTCTGGGCGGCGAGTATCTGCACAGCCGTTCGGCAGACCGGGACTTTGTGAAGGCGGGCAGCCCCTCTTATATCCTGGCCACCGGCTCCGACGATTTTGCCGACTACGGCGGCACGGGCGTCTGGGAGCTGACGGTCAGGGGCGAGGAGGCACGGCTGGTCATAGAGCCGGACTGCATCCCTCTGGGGAGCTGCTTCAACAAGGCCGGCTTCGCCGCCCCTGCGGCGAGGCTGGAGGAGAACGCCCACCTGTTCCGCCTGAAGCTGCCGGGCTGGGAGAACGCGGTCATGTCCCGGGACGGCGTCCCGGTGGAAAAGACCGGGGCGGGCTTTACGGTGACCCCCGGGGAATACGTGATCAGGAAGGCCGCTCCCGGCAAAACGGGTGATTGACCCGGCTCACGGGAGCAGACGAAAAAAAGATGCCGCGTTTGCGGCATTTTTTTTCGCTTGGGTGAGGCGGCTTAGAACAGGGGGACCTTGAATATTATTTTGTCCGTCCGGGTGTGCTCCGGGTCCGGCATCAGGCTGGGCATGTGGGCGTCCCAGGGAAAGAGGACCAGCAGCCGCCCCGGCTTCAGCAGCAGGGTGTATTCTTCCCGGGCTGCCAGCCATTCTATATCCCCGGCGGGGTCGTATTCCTCCAGCACGGCGCAAGCGTCAAGAGGGGCGGCTTTGACCAGCTCCTCCCCCTTCGTCACCAGCTGTATGTCTATATATTTTCTGTGGGCCTCGCAGCGCCCCTCCCTTTTCAGAGGGTCTCCTGGCTTTTGGATGACCCGGATGCCGCCCGGGAGCTCCTTTTCTCCGGCGGCCAAAGGCTCTGTGTCCAGCCGGGAAAGGTACAGGCAGCATCGGCCGAAGGGGCTCTCCGGGCCGAATATCCTGAGAAGCTTGTCCGGTGAAGTGTATATCATGATGCGCCTCTCTGTTTGTTTCTCACCTCCATCATAGCACAAAAAGCCGGCAAAGAGCAATCCCTTTGCCGGCCCCGCGCCGGTTTTGGGCGCCGGTCGTTTTTGACGGCGGCTGCAGAAAGCGCGGCCCAAAACATAACCGTCCACTATGAAGATACACCAATAATGGTCCAGATCACTATGATAAGAATAATAAAAGTCATGATACACCTCTTTCGTTTTCGGCGGCTTTTCCCCATACGGGAAGGCCGGTCGTTATTCCTCCGGCGCATCGCGGAAGGTGAGATATCTTCTGTCATAGCCCAGCGTGACGGAGCTTCCGCTGCGCCTTGCGACGATCAGTTCGGCCATTTCCGGCCAGCTGCTTTCTTCTACCGGCCTGGGTATGCCTTGGTAAAAACCGGGCCGGTACAGCAGGAGTATCACGTCGGACAAGGCCGACACGTGGTAGTCAAGCTCGTCCTGATGCGGCCTTTTTCCCTCCGGATCCTTAAACTGCTCCGGTCTTGCCGGCAGATCGGCGGCCATCAGCAGGGGGCACTCCATCTCCAGGGCCAGCTTCTTCATCTCCGTGACTACCCGGCCATAATTAATGGATACGACTACTGCCGGGGTGCGGGTCACCAGTTTGACGTCGGGGTCCGGCAGCTTCGCCGCTATGAGCTGCGGCCGCCTGCCTTCATCTGCAAGGCGCCTGCATTTTGCCCGGATGATCTCCGGCTTCTGCTTGGGGATGTCGCCGAAAAACAGCTTTTTGTTTTCCGTCAGCCTGTGTTCCATATCGGCCGCCGCTTCCCTTTCGGCGTCGGAAAGGGCTCCGGACCGCAGCCTGTGGATATTTATCCGAGTCCGGGAGGAGATCATCCTCAGCAGCGCTTCCTTTTCGCTCACTTCCGGAAGGAAAACGGCGGCTTTTTTGTTTTCGTCAAGGACGGCGTGGCATACCACGTCCAGAACGAAGGCCGTTTTGCCGTTGCCGTTGCGGGCGGCCACCGTGATCAGCTGCGAGGGCAGAAGTTCACCGATGATCTCATCGGCTTCCCGAAAGCCCGTCTTTATGCTTCCGGTCTCATTGAAGTCTGTCATATTAATGCTCCTCCTTTCTGTTTACATACGGTTTTTGCGCTATTCGTTTTCCGGCCGGCGGAAAAAAACGAGTACCATCAGCGCGGCAAGGGAGGATCTCGCTATCATATCCCGCAAAATGTCCAAAATAAAGTCATTCATCGCCGGTCTCCTCCGATAACTACGTTAATAACAAGAATGAGAAAGGTGATGGGCCACATATTTTCCTCCTTTGCCCGGGCGCCAGGCCGGATACCGCAGCCGTTTCCCGGGCCTGTTGAGCCGGCAGGCTGTGTCTGAAAGCATATCGTAACGCCGCGGACCGCTCTCGCTTGTCCGTTGATCGTTTTCGGCGGCACGAAAACCTGTCGGAATATGTGTATCCTGTAGAATTGATGAGTCAAAGCCCGTAAGGCTTGAGGAGGTGTGCGGGAGTATGCGGACCCGCCGTTAACTTCCCCGATATCAGTTGCATAAAATACTGTGGCGATGGCCGCCGGACGATATATTATACCGGCTTTTGGCGAAAAGAGTTCCCGGCGCCGGCAGGAGCCTCAGAGGAGGACCCGTGCCGCCGCAGTCCGCCGAGCCTGCGGCGGTATTATTTGGCGGGAGAGAGGGTGGGGTTTCAACGCCGGCTTCGGGGCCGCCGTTCCGGGCATACGAGCCTTTCCTCGCTGCCGATCTGTCTCAATTGGTCACGCCTTTGAGCAGGGTTGTCTTTATGACCTCCGGGGCTATTTGTCCGGCCTCTTCAGAGGTATTCCATTCTCTGCTGCGTAGGCTATGGCAACGGGGTTCTCGGTGACTATGGTCAGCCGGCCGCTGTTCACAAAGGCGCCGGCTCCTATTTCCGTCACTGAGCCGGGGATATTGACTGAGGTGAGTGAGGAACAGGCGTAAAACGCGTCTTCTCTTATTTCGGTCACTCCCTCGGGTATGCTGACGGAAGTGAGAGAGGAGCATCTTTGAAACGCCGCGACTCCTATTTCCTTCACTCCCTCGGGTATGCTGACGGAAGCGAGGCCCCGGCACGATATAAAGGCGTCGCTGCCGATTTCCTTCACTGAGCCGGGGATATTGACTGAGGTGAGTGAGGAACAGGCGTAAAACGCGAAGCTTCCTATTTTGGTCACTCCCCGGGGGATATGGACACGTGGCGGGCATACTCCGTTGAAGCCGTCCAGAGTGCCATCACATATATGCAGTTCAAAGGGGACGCAGGGGACGCCGCGGAATGCGTTGGCTCCTATTTCCTTCACGGGATCCGGTATACTGACGGAGGCGAGGGAGGAGCAGCCTTCAAACGCTCTCTCTCCGATTCCGGTCACTGAGCCGGGTATGTTGACGGAGGTGAGGGAGGAGCAGCCGTGAAACGCGCCGCTTCCTATTTCCGTCACGGTATCCGGTATGTCGATCGAAGTGAGGGAGGAACAACAGTCAAAAGCCTCGTTTCCGATTCCGGTCACTGAGCCGGGTATGTTGACGGAGGTGAGGTCCCGGCACCACGCAAAGGCTTCATCTCCGATTTCCGTCACGCCCTCGGGGATATCGACAAAAGGCGGACACACTCCGTTGAAACCGTCCAGAGTATCGTCACATATAGTCAGTTCAAAGGGGACGCAGGGAACGTCGCGGAATGCGTTGGATCCTGTTTCCGCTACCCCTTCCGGTAAGCTGACCGAGACGAGATCCCGGCACGACGCAAAGGCTCCGTCTCCTATTTTGGTCACGGAATCGGGTATACTGACCGAGGTGAGGTGTGAACAGCCGCAAAACGCTGTATCGCCTATTTTGGTCACTCCCTCCGGTATACTGATCGAAGTGAAAGAGGAACAGTCGCAAAAGGCGTCGTCTCCTATTTCCGTTACGCCGTCGGGAATGGTGATCGAGGTGAGCGACTGACAGCCGTGAAACGCTGCTTCTCCTATTTCCGTCACGCCATGGGGGATATTGACCGAGAGGAGGTTCGAGCACCACGCAAAGGCTCCGTCTCCTATTTTGGTCACGGAATCCGGTATACTGACCGAGGTGAGGGAGGTGCAGCCGTGAAACGCTGCGTCTCCGATTTCCGTCACTCCCTCGGGTATGCTGACGGAGGTGAGGTCCGGGCACCACGCAAAGGCTGAGTATCCGATTTTGGTCACGCCGTCGGGGATAATGACCGAGGTGAGCGAGGGGCAGTCCTCAAAGGCCTCGTCTCCGATTTCCGTCACGCCGCGGGGACCGGCAACCGACATAGCCTCGGTCGTTACCTTCTTCAGTATATTGTCTTCTATCTCAAAAACGACCGTATGGCCGCCGCAGTCCGGGCACAGGCCCGGCCTTGCGCCGTGTGTTTCCTTGCCGCATTTGCTGCAAATGATCCTTTTCATATCGTCTCCTTTGTTATTGTCAATGTTGTATGCCGGTGAAAAGCCGGCGCCGCGCCGTCTCCCGGGCCTGTTAAGCCGACATGGCCGCTGCGCGGACCCGGCAGGCTGTGTCTGAAAGCATTTCATAACGCCGCGGACCGCCGGCGGTTGTCCGTTGATCGATCCCGGCGGGACGAAAACCAGTCGGAATATGTGTATCCTGTAGAATTGATGAGTCAAAGTCCGTAAGGCTTGAGGAGGTGTGCGGGAGTATGCGGACCCGCCGTTAACTTCCCCGATATCAGTTGCATATAATACTGTGGCGATGGCCGCCGGACAATATATTATACCGGCTTTTGGCGAAAAGAGTTCCCGGCGCCGGCAAGAGCTTCAAAAAAAAGCAGGGGGGACCCGGGCCGCCGCAGGCCGTTTGCCTGCGGCGGAATGTTTTTGCGGGAGAGGGCGCGCGGTTTGAACGGCGGCTCCGGGGCCGCCGTTCCGGCGGGGTCTGCATATTTCTGCGCCGCGGCGCCTCTCTATTTGTAAGTGGGTTCTTTGGAGGAGTTGTCGTTGAAGTCCCAGGCCGGCATCGTGTCAAGGCTTTTCGGACCAAACTCCATGCCGTTGTGCCAGATGACCGAAGGACAGCCGATGACGTTTTTGTTCTCTGCTCCGCTTTCTTTCGGAAAACTCTTTTGGTAGTCGTCATATGTGAGCGCCACTTTATAGTGGGCGACGGCTCCGTTTCGGTACTTGATGCGGACTATGTTGTCTGTGAGGATCTGCCCCGATTCGATGTGATACTTCGGAGCATCGTTTATAGGCGACTCGGGGTAGAAGCGCTCGAACCGCATAAGGTAGATGTCGGATATGATATGCCCCTTGTCAAGGGTGATATACTCAACGCCGCCTGAAGTGAGGATCACATATCTTTTCCCGCTTTTTTTTACGTCCAGGGGCCTGTAGCCCACCGACGCCCATACGTCGGTCCCGTTGTGGGTCAGGACCCGCAGGTATCTGCGGGTCTCCGGATCGACGAAAAACGCTAATAAAGCGTCACAGCCCCGGGCGTCATCAAAAATGTCGTATTCCGTCAGGACAAAGCCTTTTTTGATTTTGACTCTCCTGTGGCTGTACCTTTTGCCGAAATCCTTCGGGTCGGCAAAATAGGCTGTGATAAAGCAGTCCCTGCCGTTTACCTTTTTATGTACCGATACGTTGGTGATCTGCGGCCTGGAGGCTATGAAATGCCTGTAGAGGACCAGCCTTGAAAAAACTCTCGGGGCAGTATAATACATTCTGACGTCCGGAATATGCTCCGGGGGAAGATAGCGGCCTTTGGCGCCCTCCAGCCTGTTGCCCGCGGAGTCCCTGCCGGTATGATTGATGAAATCTTCGGAGGTGAGGTCGGTATCATTGTCGGTTTCCGGATAGCCATAACTGCCTCTGGTGATGGTTATCCCGGATACCTTTATTTCGGCCTTCAGCGGCTCATTTTGCCGGGCGGTCCGGGAAGGGGCCGAAGGAGGCGTTGCGGTCATGGCGCCGGCCGGCGTAAGGTGGGCGGTTTCCCTGCCGGCGGAGGTCCCGAAATATGCGGCCGCGCCCATGCCCAGGATGCACAGGGCGGCGAGTAAATACACAAAGCGGTCCATATTTTATCTCCTATTGGTTGACGCATGTCGTCCGTATCCCTTCCGCCGAAGCGGATTAATATCATTATACAGGGTATCAGACAATAGTGTCAAGACCTGCCCCGAAATGCCGCGTTTCTGGGAGGGGCCGTTTTGCCTTGCGGGCTTTTTTGGTGTATAATATATATGTTTTGGAGGCGTATATGACAGCAGAAATAATATCCGTCGGCACCGAGCTTTTGATGGGGCAGATCACCGACACCAACGCGGCATGGCTGTCCGCGCAGCTGCCGGAGACCGGGCTCATGCTCTACCGCCGTTACACCGTGGGGGACAACCCGGTCAGGCTGAAAGCGGTCCTGACAGAGGCTCTCCGCCGCAGCGACATAGTATTTACCATAGGAGGCCTGGGGCCCACTCCCGACGACATCACCAAGGAGACCGTGGCGGAAGCGCTGGGGCA
>JAFZNQ010000058.1 GCA_017552965.1 Abditibacteriota bacterium
GGTGAAAAGCTGGGAGAGGGCTTGTCCCTGCTCATAGACATACTCAATCCCGAGGTCATCGTCATAGGCAGCGTGTTTGCCCGCAACGTGGACCTCTTCAAGCCCGCTGCCATGAGAGCCATAGAAAGAGAGACCATCTCTTACTCCCGGGCAGCCGTCAGGCTGGAGCCGGCGGCCCTGGGAGACAGCATAGGCGACTACGCCGCCATATGCTTGGCTATGGAAGCGGAGAAAAAATAAAGGCTGCAAAAAATGCCGGACTCTATGGTCCGGCATTTTTTTATTCTTCTATGAATACAGTCTTGGCAGGCTCCGCTTCGTCTCTCTTCCATCTGTATTTGGTCTTGACCCGGCAGACGGTGTTTTGCCTGTCCATGAGATAGACCTCCTGGACGGTCACCAGACTGTAGATCTTTTCGTCGGGGATACTGGTGATATCAAAGGTCTGCATGGGGGAGACCGTGGCCTTGGCCGCCGTCAGCAGCTTGCCTTTGGAGTTATAGATGCCCAGCGCTTCCAGAGTCTCGGAGTATTTTTCCAGACTGTAGAGCCGCAGCTTTTTGTCGGTGGATATCACGCAGGCGTTGTAGTTGCCCGTGAGGCGTACCACCGGGGTGTAGCCCTTGAAGAGCTCCATGGGGTCGATGAGATATGAGTATTTGCCCTTGCCGCCGGCAAAGGTGCCCAGATGGACCGCCAGTCCTCCCTCGGTGGCAGCGCTGACGCATAAGTCGTCTATGCCGTCGCCGTTGACGTCAGTGACCCGGAGCGCGGGATCCTCGCCGCCGTCCAGCTTGAAGTTGAATTCTCCCTGAAGTATCTCCCGGGTCTCGCCGTCCTCGGCAAAGAGATACAGCTTGCTGTAGCCTTTGTCGGCAGGTCTGCCCACCAGGAGCACCCGGTCCCGGGTGCCGTTGCCGTTGACGTCGCCGTAGGCTGTCTGTATGAGGATGGTGTCCCTGGGCACCTGATACAGCTCATAGTCGGCAAAATCCGAGCGGGTGATGACAAAGCCGGCCGCGTTGTCGTCCATAAACATGGACCAGAAGAGACCGTCCTTATAATAGTGGCTGGTGTTGGGCTCGCCCTCAGTGGACAGATTGTAGTTGTCCGGCTCTCCCAGCTCCGCGGCCACGTTCCTTTTGATGGCTTCAAAATCGGCCTTGTTGTCAAAGGCCGCCTTGACGGCTGTGATGACGCCGTCCCGGGACTGCAGCTGGATGGTGGCAGGCTCTCCGAACCAGGTCTTGTCCGTAAACACCACGGAGCCGTCGTCCGCCGCCTTTACCCCGTAGATCTCCTCTGCCAGAGACACCTTTTTGCCTATGAGCCCCGTCAGAGGTTCCTCTGCTGCCAGCGGCAGGGCTGCCAGCAATACCAGCAAAGCCGATAGTATCTTGTTCATATTTCTCTCCTTTTGACTGCGCCCCGGGACCATGCCGGGCTGCTCTCAGCGTTTAGCGGGCATAGAGCTCCAGCTCTGCGATGGTCTTGGGCGTATCCTTGTCGGCGCTGCGGAAGACCAGCACCGTGATGTATCTGTATTTGCCGCGAAGGCTCCTGGAAAAGACGAATCTGCCTCCCTGTTGGTCCCCGGACAGCATGCGCTTGCCGCCTGTCTTGGTGTCCGCCAGGATGGTCTGATCTGTCCCGTCAACGGAGCCCATGATCCTGACGTGGGGGTCAAAGGAGCCCTTGCCGAATATGATGCGCAGCCCTGTGACGGACTTTTTCTCCCGCAGGTCGCATATGATGGTCTGGGTGGCCTCCGGCGCAAAGGGTATCCACTCTGTCTCTGTGTCCCCGTCAGTGAGGGCCCGGTCCGTGTTTAAGAGGCCCTCCTTGCCGTAAACTGCGCTGCCGAGGCAGGTGATAACGGGCTTTTGCAGTTTGCCGGGGAAGGAGACCGGGATATCTGTCTGCTCCTCCTTGTCCGAGTAGTCCGGCAGGGCTTCAGTGGGCCGCGCCCGGACGTTGCGGCTCGTGAGCAGAAAGACCCAGTCGCTCTCGTTGGGCTTCTCCGGCACCCGATAGGCGCCGTCCGCGGCCCGGATATTGGAGCCTGCGGGTATATATTTGCCCGTGAGAGGGTCGTACCAAAAGGCTTTGTAGCGCTGCCGGGGGTCCAGACCCCTGACGGAGCCTGTGGACAGGTCGTTGTTGCAAAAATACGCCACGGCCTTGCTGCCGTCCTCCGAGGAAGCCAGGACCTTCTCTTCGTCAAAGTCCGAGTAAGCCCTGTCGTCAAAGCGGGGGACGAGGGTCTCAAAGCCCACGGCCTTCATAAAGGAGGCCAGATAGCTCATCTCAAAGGAGCCGGGCTTGCCGAGCCCCATATACCAGGGTTCCGTGCTGAAGCTGCCCATCCAGCCCGTGTCGCCAATGGTGGACCAGCAGTTGGCCCATATGCCCGTGACGCCGTAGGTGAAGCCGCAGCTGCCGCACAGGACCGCCTTCCAGGCGGAGTGGCGGGAGGCTTCGTAGCCGTTGAAGCCGCCGCAATAGATGTCTTCGTAATTGGCCTCCGACTCCACAAAGGGCTTGGGCCGGCCGTCGGGGCCTCGGGTGTCCCAATAGCCCTTGTAGACGCTCTTGGGGCTGACGTAGGTGCCGTGGCCGTTCTGCAGGGTGAAAAACCCGTGCCAGCTCATGCCGTTCAGCTCCCGGACGTAGGAATTGTCCGCCTGTATGGGGAACATGTGGGCGCTCTGAGGATGGCCGTAGCCGTCTCCGGCCCGGGTGATCCCGGCGGTGCGGACCCAAGAGGCGAACTGGGGCTCTCCCGTGATCTCCTGAGCGGTGATCCATATGACGGGATAGGCGGCGTAGCGGGCGGTGAGATAGCGGGCGAGCCTGTCCAGATCCTCGCCGCTCATGGCTTCCGTGGTGATGGCGTGGACTCCGAAGCCCAGAGCTATGACCATGCCCTTTTCGGCCAGATAGTCAAACATGGCGTCGTATTTTTCGCTGAAGACCCGGGTGTCCGGCTGCTTGTGCCGGATAGCCCACATGGAGGGCTCGGGATTGATCCCCAGCTGGCCGCCGCCGTCGCTCTCGGCGCTGTCAAAATAGGTCTGATATACGGTGAAGCCCTTCCGGAGCCGGTCGTCCACCTCGTGCCGGAACTGGTTTGAGCAGGAGCATCCGGGATAGTTGCACCGGGTCGTGGACACGTAGTTGGGGGCCTGCCAGTTGGTGTCTCCCAGCCAGAAAAAGGGAGTGCCGTCGTCATAGACAAAGCGCCGGCCGTCGTCGGAAATGCGCACGAAGCCGCGCCTGTCCAGCTCGGTCTTGCGGTCGTTTGGCACGGCGTTGATGGTGCCCCCGGCGCCTTCCAAGCCCCGGTTGTCCTTGTCGGAGCAATGGACCACGTAGTTCCAGTGCCCGAGCCTGGTGGGGGCAAAGCGCACCCTCCACTCGTCTCCTCCGTTCCAAAAGCCGTAGAGCCTGACGGTCTCTCCGCTCTCGTGAGTGAAGACCGCCTCTATCTCCGCCTCGGCGTAGGGGTTGTCATAGTGCTTCTGACTGAACACGCGCACGTCGTAAGTGTGCCACAGAGGGACCCGGGGCAGGGGCTTGGCCCCCGCCTGCCCGGCAAGGAGCACAAGAACCGTGAGCGTCATCCAGATAAGCATGATCTTCATATCATTCACCAAACTCCCGTATTTTGTCGCTGTACAGCCTGAAAAGATGTGACACTATCTTTTCTTCGTCGCCGCCGAAGTCAACACCGTAGGCATCCTCCACCGCCCGGTCGTTGGCCGTGTGCGCCTCTTTCAGGCTGGCAGGCATCAGGTCCGGGTCGTAGAGCTCCGCCAAAGTGTTGGAAAAGGTCTTTCTCACGTCGAGAATGTGTTGCGCCGCCTCCTCTATTCTTGCCATTTGTTCTTCCGATGGCTCCGGCCAAACGAAGTTATTATATACTATGTTGTTTGAGTAACTATAGTCATTTTTCAGCCTTCCTGCTACCCTGCGCATCCAGGCATTGTGGAATTGTGAAGTGAGCACTCCGAAGTGGTAGAGTCTGGCATTGGGGATCAATTTTGTCTTATTGCTGCAAAGATTATCAGGCGTGATATAGCCTATCGGGATATAATCTCTTCTTTCGGAGGATACCTCTGGAATAATGATCGAATTGCCGGCTGGCATGTTTTCCACATGGTAATTTCTCGGCTTTTGCGCTAGCATCCGTGTTTGCGCGCTGGTGCTGGCAAGCCTGTATTCCCGCACCTTGTTTATCCGCTCCATACAGAGAGGCAGTCCCAGAAGCTCCTGCTCCGACGCGGGAGCCAGATACAGGATATACCGTTTTTTCCCGTGCAGAAACTCTTCGGCCCCTATGAAGGGGTGCATGAACCGGGCCGCCCCGGGCTCCCGGCGCAGAAACTCGTCTTTTTCTTCTTCCGTAAAAATATAATTGCCGCCGTCTATAGGCTTGTTGCCTATGCCAATTTCAGGAATGTGGCACAGAGGCGTATTCCGGCTCCATATAAATACATCCGGGGCATTGGCCAAATAAGGGTTAATCCGTTGGGGATGCAAAATGGTGGCTTCCGAGTCCGGGCTGTCGTGATAGTATAATGTTTTGTCATCCACTTGTTTGGAAAAGCCGACTATGACAATAAACACGTGGGCAGGGTTTTCGGCTTCGTTGGTCCAGCGGAAGGTGTTGTGGGCAAAGTCTATATGCACGCCCAGATCCGTAAGGGGCTTCCACACGTTCGCCACCTGCTCGCCTTGACAGATGGAGTTGGTGCTGACGAAAGCCGCCCGGACGGGATAGTCCTTCATATATTCCGCAGCCTTCATATACCAGCCTGTCACATAGTCTATATTGCCGCAGTTGCGGCTGTTGTGAAAGACTTCTTTGATCTCCGCTTTTTGCTCCGGCGTCTGGTATCTCGCTCCCAAAAAAGGCGGGTTGCCCAGTATGTAGCTGCAGCGCTCCGCCGGCAGGACCTCGTTCCAGTCGCAGCGGAGGGCGTTGGCGCACACTATGCGGGCAGTTTCGGTAAGGGGCAGGTCCGGCTCCGGGTCTCTGCCGGGCAGGGGAGTCCCGCCGTTTATCTGCAGGCGGGATATCCACAGGGCCGTCTCCGCTACTTTGACGGCAAAGTCGTTGAGCTCTATGCCGAAAAACTGCTTCAGGGATA
>JAFZNQ010000059.1 GCA_017552965.1 Abditibacteriota bacterium
GACGAGCTGTTCAACCCGGGCGGGTGTGTACGGGGTCCCCGGCGAAAAAAGTTTCGCTGGGGCAAAGTATGCAATACCCACGAAAAAAAGGGGGGTATGCGAAGGGGGGACGCCCCCCTTGCCCGAACGAGCCGAGAAACGGTACGAGGTAAAGAAAGCTGGTTCAGTGTCGGAAAGGCACTTGAGCTCTCCCGAGAACTCCTCTCCCCCGCGATACGGCCCCCCCCAACGGCCCTCTCTGCCGTTGGCAGAGTAAGGAATGGGCCGTCGGTCCCCCCGTAGATCTCTTACCGCCAAGCCTGACGGCTTGTCGCCGAGATGACGCGGGGTTGTGGCGCCGGGATGACGATCCATTCTCCTTCTCCGCCGTGCGCCCCTTCTATGAAAGCTCCTCATAGCCCCAGCGATACGGCCCCCCCAATCCCTGCGGCATCGGTGCCCCCGTAGACCACCCCCAAAAAATCTGCGATTTTTCGGGGACCCCGGGATCTCTTACCGCCAAGCCTGACGGCTTGTCGCCGGGATGACGCGGGGTTGTGCCGCCGGGATGACGGGAATTGCAGCATTTTCCCGTTTCCGGCGCCAATGGCATTTTCCTTTTCCCGTCCCCCGGACGCAAAAAGAGCAGATCTCCCGCGGGAGATCTGCTCTTGATAATTGTCCGTATTGTCCGTCAGCTCTTTTTCCTGTTGAGATACACGTCCATCCACACGGCCAGCACCAGGGCTGCGCCGCGGGCGATGTATTTGGTCTCGGGGCTGACTGCCAGCAGGGTCATGCCGTTCAGCAGGGAGGCCATGATCAATGCGCCGAAGAGGACTCCCACCACGGTGCCGCGGCCGCCCATGAGGCTGGTGCCGCCGATGACGCAGGCGGCGATGGCGTCCATTTCCATCAGGTCGCCCACGGTGGTGGTGGAGGCGCCGGCGTAGGCGGTCTGCATCAGACCTGTGAGGGCCACTATGAAGCCCAGCAGGGCAAAGGCTCCTATGACCACCTTGTCCACGTTGATGCCCGACAGCCGGGCCGCTTCTTCATTGCCGCCCACTGCGTAGAGATACCTGCCGAAGCGGGTCTTTTTGGTGATGACGCTCACCATCAGGGCCACGGCGCCCAGTATCAGCAGACAGAGGGGGATGCCTCTGAAGTTGTTGAGGGTGACTATGAGCAGCAGCACTATCTGTATGGCGATGATGGTTTTCAGCCAGAAGACCTCGGGCAGATCCACCTCAAAGCCGTATTTGATCTTGCTCTTTCTGGAAGAGATGTTGACTATCAGTATGCCCGCCGCCACTATGGCAAATATCACAAAGCCGATCCAGGGGGCCAGGAAGTAGGTGGTCAGGAACGAATAGATGTTGGGCACGTTGCCCTTCATCACGGGCACGGTGGCGTTTTTGATCACCAGCCAAAAGAGGCCCTTGAATACCAGCATGCCGCCCAGGGTGATGATAAAGGGAGGCATGTTCTGCTTGACGATCAGGAGGCCCATCAGCCACCACAGTATCAGCGCCACCACTATGGCGCACAGCATGGCGACCATGGCCGGCACGTCATGATGGAACACCATCACCGCCGCGATGCCGCCTATGAGACCCACGCCGCTGCCCACGGACAGATCGATCTTGCCCGGTATCAGCACCAGCAGCATGCCCAGGGCCAGGGTGGCTGTAATGGACACCTCGATGGCCAGCATGGACAGGTTGCGGGGGCCCAAAAAGAGAGAGTTCCTGACGCTGAAGAACGCCCATATGAGTATGAGGGCTATCAACATGGAAAAGTCTCTGAATTTCAGTTGTTTTGTCATGATAAAAAACCTCTTTATTTGCTGAACTTGATGGCTGCGGTCATCAGCTCTTCCTGGGTGGCGTCTTTACCAAAGACGCCCCCGATCTCGCCCTCGGACAATACTATGATGCGGTCGCTCATGCCCATCAGCTCCGGCAGCTCGCCGGATATCATGAGCACGGCCTTGCCCTGCGCCGTGAGCGCGTTCATGATCTCGTATATCTCGTGCTTGGCTCCCACGTCGATGCCGCGGGTGGGCTCGTCGAATATGATGATGTCAAAGTCAGCCATGAGGGCCTTGCCCAGCACTATCTTTTGCTGATTGCCGCCGGAGAGCTCGCCCACGTATTGTTCGATGCCCTTTGCCTTCACGTTCAGCTCGTCAAAATGCTTCTTTTCCTCCACTATCTCCAGGTCCTCGTTGACAAAGCCCTTGTCGGAAAACCTGTCCAGGCTGGAGAGGGACATATTGAAGCCGATGGTGTTGTCCAGCACGAGCCCGTAGCGTTTGCGGTCCTCGGTGAGGAGCACCATGCCTTCCCTGATGGCGTCTCCGGGGGTTTGGATGCGGACCTCCTTGCCGTGTATCTTCACCCGGCCGGCGGTCCTGTGTCCGAAGGCGCCGAAGAGGTGCATCACCAGCTCGGTCCTGCCGGCGCCCATGAGGCCGCCCAGACCCAGGACCTCGCCCTTTTTCAGGTCAAAGCTGATGTCCCTGAGGATCTGCTTGCCGCTCTGTTCGTCCTCCACGGAGAGGCCTTCCACCGAGAGGACGGTCTCGCCTATCTGCGACGAGCGCCCCGGGAAGATGTCGGTGATCTCCCGGCCCACCATCAGGCTGATGATCTCGCTCGTGTTGGTGTCGCCGATGTCCATGGTCTTGATGGTCTTGCCGTCCCGGAGCACCGTGACTCTGTCGCATATCTCAAATATCTCGTCCAGCTTGTGGGAGATATACACGCAGCTCACCTTTTGCTCCCGGAGCCCCCGCAGGATCTCCATGAGCACCTTGACCTCGGCTTCGGTAAGGGCGGCGGAGGGCTCGTCCAGCAGCAGTATGCGGGAGTTCTTCGAGAGAGCCTTGGCTATCTCCACCAGCTGCTGCTTGCCTACTCCCAGATCCCCTACCAGGGCTTCGGCCTTCAGGTCCAGATTGAAGCGGCCCAGCAGGTCGGCGGTCTCCCGGTACATGACGTCCGAGTTGATCAGTCCGGACTGCACCGGCTCTTCGCCCAGGAATATGTTTTCCGCTATGCTCAGCTCGTTGACCAGCGACAGCTCCTGATAGATGACGGCCAGCCCCGCTTTTCTGCTCTCCGATATGTCGGCAAAGGAGCAGGGGACGCCGCGGAGCAGTATCTGACCCTCATAGGAGGGATACACGCCGGAAATGCATTTCAGCAGTGTGGATTTGCCTGCGCCGTTTTCGCCGCACAGGCCGTGGATCTCTCCTTCCTTCAGATCAAAGTTTACCTTGTCCAGTACGGTGACCTCCCCGAAGATCTTGGTGAGATCCCGTATCTCAAGGATCTTATCCGGAGCTGACATTATTCCTTACCGTAAACCTGTTCTCTGGTGAACATGCCTTCGTCTATGACCATGTCTATGTTGTCCTTGTCCACGGCTATGACGTCGCTGTATTTGGCGGGCACGTCTTTCTTGCCGTTGTTGACCTTGTCGTCAGCCTTGATCTCTTTGCCGTTGAGTATGTCCACTGCGCAGTCGATGGCTGCGGAGGCCAGCTTTTTGAGGGGCTTGTATATGGTCATGGACTGGGTGCCGCCCAGTATGCGCTGCAGGGCTACCAGCTCGGCGTCCTGTCCGGTGACTATCTTCTTGCCGGCGTAGCCCTCTGCCTTCAGAGCCTGGATGGCGCCCTGGGCAGTGCCGTCGTTGGAGGCCAGTATGCCGTCAAAGCCGTCACGCACCTTGGTGATGGCTGCGTTGGTGATCTTGGTGGCCTGGGCGGGATCCCAGTTGGTGGCCCAGTCTTCGTGGACTACCTTGATGTCGCCGCTTTCGATGTAGGGCTTCAGCACGGAGTCCTGACCTTCCTTGAAGGTCTTGGCGTTGTTGTCCACGGGGGAGCCGTAAATGCGGATGATGTTGCCCTTGCCGCCGATCTTGTCCACCAGATACTGAGCCTGGACCTCGCCCACCTTGAAGTTGTCAAAGGTGATATACAGATCCAGATCGCAGTCCTGTATGAGGCGGTCGTAGGCTATCACGGGGATGCCGGCAGCTTTTGCCTCGTTGACGGCTTTGGTCATGGCAGTGCCGTTGTGGGGAACTATGATGATGAGGTCCACGTCGCGGGTGATGAGGCCCTGCACGTCCTGGACCTGCCTGGTGTCGTCGCTGTTGGCCGTCTGGATGACCAGATCGATGCCCAGCTCCTTGGCGCGCTCTTCCATGGCTGCCTTGTCTATCTGCCAGCGCTGCTCCTTCAGGGTGTCAAGGGAGACGCCGATGGTATAATGGTGCTCCTGCAGCGGCTGGTTGCTGATGATGGGAGCCGGATTCTGGGCGGTGCCGGAGACTACGCCGGCGCCCTTGGCAAAGCTGAGGCCTATGATGACGCTGAGAATAAGTGAAATTACGGTGAGCGGAACTACTACCTTCATTTTTGTACTCCTCGTAGGATGATATCAATATAATTATAGCACACGCGGGGGATATATGTCACACATCGGAAGCTTTTTCAGCAAAGAGAGGGGCCCGGAGGGCAAAAAAATAGCTCCCGCCATTGCGAAAGCATCTGTGGTGGCCCCACTCGGATTCGAACCAAGAACCCAGCGGTTATGAGCCGCTTGCTCTGCCATTGAGCTATGGGGCCGTACAATACTTAGTATATCACAAGCCGCCCGAAAAAGCAATACGCGCCGCAAAAAAGATTTGCCCTGCCTACTGCCGGCCGCGGGCGGCCCTGTCTGCAAAATAGCGGCCCGTCATGGCGAGGCACAGGAGGGAGATCAGTGCGGAAAAGGCTATCTCCCTGCGGGGGCGCAGCCGGTTTTCTTCGGCATAGAGGGGGATGCGCCTGTCGTAGCCGGGAGCGGTGACTCTGACCCAGGCGGCCCTGTCTCCCCGGCGCACCGGGTATTTGGGGTCGTAGCCCAGGGTCACGGTGTATTTTTCGCCCCCGGTCAGCAGCACGTCCGTGTTGTTGCGGGAGGCAAAGGCTATGCCGTCAAAGTCCTTGCCCGACCGGAAGACCTCTCCCTTTTTCACGGCTCTCTGCAGGCGATAGTCTGTCAGTATGCGGTTCATCTCCGCCGCCGCCAGACGGTAGGCCTTGCCCTTGTTCGAGTGGAGGATGGCGCAGTACAGGACGTGGTCCCCGAGGCGGGCCGCCCCCACAAAGCAGGAGCCCGCGCCCGTAGTGGTGCCGGTCTTGACGCCCAGGGCTCCGGGCACCGATTCGAGGAAGGGGCGAAAGGTGCTCTCTATCTGCCGACGGCTGCCCTGCACGGTGATCTCGTCCCGGCTTTGGCCCACGAGCTCCCTGAGCTCCCTGTTTCGCAGCACCTCCTCGGCCAGGGTGATCAGGTCCGCGCAGCTGCTGCGGTGGCCGGGAGCGTCCAGCCCGTGGGTGTTTTGGTATTCCGTGTCGGTCATGCCCAGCTTCCGGGCCCGGGCGTTCATCTCGTCCACAAAGCCGTCGTAGTCCCATTTGTTGCCTATGGCCTGGGCGATCTCGTTGGCGGAGCACAGGAGCATGGCTGAGAGGGCGTCCCGGCGGGACAGCTCTGTGCCGGGGACAAAGGACATGCAGGGATACGTGCCTGCCATATCCCGGGAGGTCACCTGCAGGCTGTCCCAGTCCCTGTCCGCGGCCACCAGCGCGGTCATCAGCTTGGTGGTGCTGGCCATGGGCAGAGGCTTGCGGGGAGCCTCGGCGCTGATGACCTGGCCCGTGTCCAGCCGGAACAGGCTGGCCCGGGCGGGAGTGTCTCCCCGGGCGGCGTCTCCCCACAGGCAGACGAGAGCCAGGGTCAGGATCAGCGCTGAGCGCAGCCTGCTCACCATATCAGCTCTCCGTTTTCGGCTCCGGTGGGCACCAGGGTGATGCATTCGTTGACGGGGCAGTCTCTGAGGGTGGATATCTCCAGATAATTGCCGGTGTAGCCTCTCAGGCGTCCCTGTTTGTCCCGGGTCTCGAATATGACCTGCTGGGGCAGGGACGCATTTTTGTCGGCAAAGGCCTGCTTCATCTCTCCGGCTATGACCGACAGGGCCCTGGCCCGGCGCTTTTTGGTCTGCTGTTCTATCTGTCCCGGCATGCCATAGGCCCGGGTGCCCCGGCGGGGGGAGTAGCGGAATATGTGCATGCGCGAAAAGCCCATGGACCTGATAAAGCCGCAGCTTTCGTCAAAGAGCTCCTCTGTCTCCCCGGGAAAGCCCACTATCACGTCGGTGGTGAGGCCTATATTGTCCACTCTGCTCCGCACCCTGTCTGTGAGGGCGGCGTATTCCCGGGGGGTGTAGGGCCGGTTCATGGCCTTCAGCACCGCCGCGCTGCCGCTTTGGAGGGGTATGTGCAGATGGGGGGCCATGCGGGGGTCGTCAAAGAGCTCCAGCAGGGCCGGAGTGATCTCCCAGGCCTCTATGGAGCTGAGGCGTATCCTCTGTATGGGGGTGTCCGCGAGCAGCTTGGCTATAAGGGCGTCCAGGCCGCCCTCGGGGGACCGGTAGGAGCCCAGCCTGATGCCCGTGAGCACTATCTCTCTGAAGCCCTGCTCCGCCAGCCGGCAGACCTCTTCCGTCACCTCTGCCGGCCCGGGGCAGACAAAGCGGTTGCGCAGATAGGGGATGATGCAGTAGGAGCAAAACTGGTCGCAGCCCTCCTGCACCTTCACCACCGCCCGGGTCCTCTCCCGCAGCTCCGGGACGCAGGACCTGGGGACTATGGGAAAGCGCTCCATGATGAGGGCGGGGATGTGTTCCTTGTCCTCCATGGACACTGCCAGGTCGTAGGGCAGACCCTTGCACAGGCCGGCGGAGCAGCCGGTGATGACCACGAAGGCCCCGGGCTGCAGCCCTCTTGCCTTGCGGATGGCTGCCCGGGTCTTGCTGACGGCGTCGCCTGTGACGGCGCAGGTGTTGATGATGCAGATATCAAAGGCCTCATCTTCGCGGGCGGTCAGATAGCCCACGCTTTCCAGCGCGGTCCGTATCTTTTCGGTCTCGTATTGATTGACCTTGCAGCCCAGAGTGTGATACCATATTTTCATGTGTGTGTATTCCGATAAAGTGCAGTCGGCCGGGTCCCGTCCCCCTGCGCGGGGAGGCCGGTCCCACGGGGCCCCTTATACTATATTTTATTATAGCATGCAGGTCCCAAAAAGGCAAAGGAGCCTGCCGGTCAGTGCCGGGGGCAGAGATACAGGTCGCAGCGCACGTCCCGGCGCTCCGGGTCCCGCAGCAGGGTGTATACCCTGAGCTCTTTGCCCGACATATCCCGGGAGAGGGGCAGATAGCAGGTGTAGTTCCTGTCCCGGGTCATGACTATGTGTTCCCACACGTTGGAGCGATAGGCGGGGGCCCGGTCCGGGAAGGAGAGCAGCCTGCCCTCCAGCTCCGCCACGCACCAGGCGTCTTCGGCGCCGTGCTCCCCTTCTATGGCCGCGGAGATATAGTCTCCGTCCTTCACCTCGGGCAGGGTGACGGCGCACGAGAGACATGCGCCCACAGTGTCCGGCTCAAAGGGGGCCTGCAGGTTGTTGACCCGGGGGCGGAGAGGGGCTGCTTCCCGGCCGTCCTTCAGGACTCTGATGGCGTAGATCCTGTCCATGGGGCAGGGCAGACGGAAGTAGCGCAGCCGGCTGTCCCCCAGCGGGTAGCGGGCGCTGACCAGCCTGCCCTCCGCCTGATAGATGTCATGGATGGAAAACCGCACCACTGGGGCGGAAAAGCTCCGGCGCAGGACCGTCTTTTCCACGGCGCCCGTGTCGGTCCAGCGCAAAAGGTCCGCGGAGGAGGAGCCGACGGGCGTGTAGATCTGCTCCGCCACCTCGGCAGTGGGGGAGGCGGTCTCAAAACAGACTATCTCCAGGGCGTCCGCGTCCATCACGCCCCCCAGGTCCACCCGCAGGCAGCCGCCCCGGATGCGGAGGCCGCCGCAGAGGGTCTGGGACTGGGCGTCAAAAAAGGTGTCCGGCCGGCCGTCAAAGGCCCATGCGCCCTCGCAGCCTCTGGCTCTGTAGGTCGCCTGGGCAAAAAAGGCTTCCCGGGCGGCCCGGACCTGGGGCACGGAGGTGGGGCCGGACCTGCGCAGCTCCCGGCTTTCCAGAGAGTCGTTGTCTATGCCGAACTGAGCCGCTTCGTAGAGCTGCTCCCGGCGCCGCAGCTCCCCGGGGGCAGGCCGGGAGGTGCCCAGCATCACCGGCGCGAATTCGCGCCTGTCCGCGGGGCCGGCGGTCATATAGGGCTCGGCCAGGCCCTTGTCCCACACCCGGACAGAGCCGCCGGGGGTACAGACAACGCGGACCTCCAGGGGAAGGCCCCGTTCGTCCTCCCGCAGGGTCTCGTATTCGCAATTGTCCAAAAAGGGGTCTGCCTCGGCGGCTGCGGATATCTCAAACAGGTGGGCTCTGTGGGGCATGAGGGTGACCCGGGCAGTGTCGCCCCAGGCATAGCGGCCTATGAGCTTTTCGGTGGGGTGGCGCTGCACCAGCACCAGTTCCGCATCCGTGGGGGCGATGCCGGTCCGGCCGTCCAGCCCCAGCCCGATCTCCTGCAGGCTCCAGGTGTTGTTGCCGGTGGTGACGAATCTGTGAGTGGCCGAGCCTCTGGAGACGGCGTTGGGGCCGCAGGAGGCCGGCAGTATCATCCCGTCCACCAGGATGGGCGCATAGCGCCTGTGGAGGTTGAACACCCGGGCCAGCCGGGGATATTCGTCGTCTCTCATGAACCAGGGGTTCCCGTAGATCTCGGGAGCCAGTATCATGCATCTGCCAAAGGCCTGATAGATGAGGTCGTCCTCAAAATAGGCCACCGAGGAAGAGATGCACACGCCGTGGTCTTCGGCCAGGCGTTCCAGCTGCGGGGGCTCGCTGTCGTCGATGGGCAGGCCCCGGTCAAAGATGAAGCCCCGGTGGTGCATGCAGGTGCGTTCGTTGCCGCTGAACACGTCCACGTAGGTCTCGGCGCCCTGCCAGAGGAAGGTGGTCACGTATTTCTCGGCCTCATAGAGGTCCAGACGGTGGTTCAGCACTATGAGGTCGGGGCTGTATTTCCGGCATTCCCTGAGCATCCGGGCATACACCGGCGCCTTTTCGGGCCGGAGACCGCCGCATACGCCGTCCACCTTGAACAGGGCGAAATGCCACCGGCGGCACAGGTCCGTCATGAAGTCGTAGCGCTTTTTTTCCGCTTCGGGGGTGTCCCCAAAGCCGTCCGGGCTGCCCCACAGGCCCATGCGGATACCCAGGGAGGCCGCCTTTTCCGCTATGGGGGCGTAGCCCCGGGGATACTGCCTGCGGAACTTGGCGCCCTCCGGGTCGCCGTAGCCCATGCCCGCTCCGTCAAAATTGCCCGCATCCCAGGCGTATATCCCGATCTGCATGCCATAGGTCTTTTTCAGCCACTCAAAGAAGGCCAGGTTGACCAGGGTCTGCTGTTCGCAGGAGCCTTCGTTGGTGCTGTTTATCCACGAAAAATACTGAGGGACCGACGGCGTCCGCTGATCGGCGCCTGCGTCGGCTGCGTTTTTGTGTACCATGTGAGGACGTCCTTTCCCCGGAGGGGTATTTCAAAAAACACCCCCATGGGGATGGGGGTGCGGTCATTCTGTGCGGCGGGCTCAGCCGTTTTGCTTTTCGAATTCGTTCATGAAGTCTGCCAGAGCCTGCACGCTGGCCTTGGGCACGGCGTTGTAGATGGAGGCCCTGATGCCTCCCACGGAGCGGTGGCCCTTGAGGCCTATCATGTTCTGCGCCTTGGCTTCGGCGATGAACTTCTTCTCCAGCTCCTCGGTCTCCAGTCTCCAGACCACGTTCATGATGCTGCGGCTCTCCTTGTCCATGACTGTCTTCCAGAAGTCGGAGCCGTCCAGCACGTTGTAGAGTATGGCGGCCTTTTCTTCGTTCAGCTTCTGCATGGCGGCGACGCCGCCCAGCTTCTCCACGTGCTCGCACACCAGCTTCAGGATATATATGCCCCAGGTGTTGGGGGTGTTGAACATGCTGGCGTTCTTGGCGTGAGTGGAGTATTTCAGCATGGTGCTCAGGTTCTCGGGAGCCCTCTCAATGAGGTCCTTGCGTATAATGACCAGGGCCAGTCCGGAGGGGCCTATGTTTTTCTGAGCGCCGGCGTATATCATTCCGAATTTATTTACGTCTATGACACGGGACATGATATCGGAGGACATATCCGCGATGAGGGGCGCGTCGCCGGTCTCGGGAAATTCGGTAAAGCGGATGCCGCCTATGGTCTCGTTGGAGCAGATATGCACGTATTCGGCATCGGGAGAGACCTTGATCTCGCAGGCCTTGGGAGTCCTCAGAAAGCCCTCGGGCTTGCCGTCCCATATGACGTTGGCCTTGCCCAGGAGCTGCGCTTCCTTCAAGGCCTTGGAGGCCCAGGCGCCGGTCACGATATAGTCGGCCTTTTTGCCTTCGCGGCACAGGTTCATGGGCACCATGCAGAACTGCAGGCTGGCGCCGCCCTGAAGGAACAGGACTTCATAATCGTCGGATACGCCCATCAGCCTGCGGACGGCTGCGTTGGCTTCGTTGTTGACCTGGTCGAACTCCTTGCCCCGGTGGCTCATCTCTATGACGGACATGCCGCTTCCCATAAAGTCGGTAAGCTCGGCCTGAGCCGTCTGCAGTACCTCCAGAGGAAGGGCCGCGGGACCTGCGTTAAAATTGTGTGCTCTGTTCATACGTAAAACCTCGGGATGATTTGTTTCCGTATTTATTATATCACATTCCCGCCCGCTTTTCCATACGGGAGAGGCCTTCCGGCCCCCGGGAGCCGGCCGGCGGCAGGCCCCCCGGGGACAAAAAAGCAGGCTCCGGGGAGGAGCCTGCGTTGCGCGCGAATATATTACGCGTCCAGCTCGAAGGCCTTGTGCAGGATGCGCACGGCTTCCTTGACCCGGTCTTCCTCGATGAGACAGGTGATCCTGATCTCGCTGGTGGTGATGGCCAGTATGTTGATGCCTCTTTCGGCCAGGGCCGAGAACATGGTGGAGGCGTAGCCGGGCTGGCTCTCCATGCCGCTGCCCACGATGGATATCTTGGCCACGTTTTTGGTGACTATCACTCTGGCAGCGCCCATTTCCTGCTTGATGGCCTCGCTGATCTCGGCGGCCTTGTCGCAGTCGTCCTCGGAGACGGAAAAGCTGATGTCGGTCTTGCCGTTCTCGGCGATGTTCTGGACTATGATGTCCACGCTGATCTTGCCGTCGGTAAGGGATTTGAAGAGTTTGGCCGCTATGCCGGGCTGATCCGGAACTGCAGCCAGGGTGATCTTTGCAACGTCTGTATCATGAGCGATGCCCTTGACAGGGTTTCTGAGCTCCATATTATCGGTCTCCTTTTTTATTACAGTGCCCGGACACTCCTTCTGAGAGTGGGCCACAAGAATTTCCACGTCATATACCCAGCCCAGCTCCACGGCCCGGTTGTGCATGACTCTGGCGCCGTAGGTGGCCATCTCCAGCATTTCCTCATAGGAGATGGTGTCCAGCTTTTTGGCGTTGGGCTCGATGCGGGGGTCGCAGGTATATACGCCCTCAACGTCGGTAAATATCTCGCACACGCAGGGGTCCTCGGGGGTGTTGAGGGCCGCCGCTATGGCCACGGCCGTGGTGTCCGAGCCGCCTCTGCCCAGAGTGGTGATGTCGGCCCAGATGTTGTTGTCGGTGATGCCCTGAAAGCCTGCTACCACCACCACCTTGCCCTTGTCCAGCTCCTGGCGGAGCCGCTTGGTGTCTATCTTCTTGATGCGGGCCTTGGTGGCTATGTTTTCGGTGATGATGCCGGCCTGGGCCCCCGTAAAGGAGATGGCGTCGCAGCCCAGATTGTGCAGGGCCATGGTCAGAAGAGCGCTGGATATCTGCTCTCCGGAGGCCATGAGCTTGTCCATTTCCCTGGCGTCGGGCTTGGGGTTGATCTGCTTGGCGATGGCTATCAGGTCATCGGTGGTGTCGCCCATGGCGGAGATGACCACTATGACCTGAGCGTCCTGGGCTCTCTTGGCTACCCTTTGGGCAACTACTGCCATTTTTTCGGGAGTGGCTACCGAGCTGCCCCCGTATTTTTGAACTACTCTCAACGAATTTTACCTCTTATTGATGTTCCGTATATTATTATACCATTCCGCCGGTCAATATTCAATATCGGAAGACGGCCCGGGCCGGCAGGCATTCCGGGCGGCGGCGCGGGGGAGGCCGTTGGAAAAAAATACACACATGGAGTGGACTGCTGTATCAAAAGTGTGGTATAATAGTGCTGTAACAAGTATGCCATATACGAAAGGTGACAACATGAAGCTTGAAGATATCATCAAACAGCTGGCCATAGACAAGCACGGCAGCCTCCGGGCCTTTTGCGACAAGGAGCATCTGGAATATCAGACCATCAACAAGAGCCTGACCCGCAGCGTGCTCAGGTCTTCCTTTCAGAACACCATGAAGCTGTGCCGGGCTCTGGAGCTGGACCCCTACGAGCTGGTCAACGGGGTGGTGCGGAAGGCGAAGAAAAGCGCTCTCTCCGGCGAGGACAGAAGCCGCCTGGAAGCCATGCGCAAGGCTTCCCGCAGAGAAAAGGAGATAGTGGACTTCGTGCTGAAGCTGTCCGGGGCAGGGGACGCCGCGAAGACCCTGTCCGTGAGGCTCTTCGATATGGCCGTGTCCGCCGGTCCCGGCAACGAGCTGACGGAGGACTCCTATGAGCAGATCGACATATTATACAGGGCGGCCCTGCGCGGCGCCGACTTTTGTCTCACCGTCAAGGGCGACAGCATGGAGCCCAGATTTTCCGGAGGCGACATAGTGGCGGTGGAGGAGACCCCTTCTCTGAGCTATGGTGAGATAGGTGTGTTCGTGCTCAACGGCGAAGGCTATATCAAGGTGTATGACAGGGAGGGGCTGGTGAGCCTCAACCCGAAGTATGACGTCATCAAGCCCCGGGAAGGCGACGACTTCCGCACGGTGGGCCGGGTCCTGGGCAAGGCGGAGCAGGTCCGATAGAGGACGAGCCCTTTGTCCCCCGGCGGGCGACCATTTTTCCGCCGCTTTTTCGTATAATAGATATGGGCGTCAACGCCCCGAAAAAACAGAGTTCTAAAGGAGCTGTATATGAGATTTTTATGTGCATCGGATCTGCATCTGGGCAGATCGTCTTCGGTCCCCTCAAATCCCAAGGGGCTGGACCTGTCCGCCGCCGGCGCTCTGATGAGGCTGGCGGATAAGGCAAACAGAGAAAACGCAGACTGGCTGCTGCTGGCCGGCGATATTTGTGACAAAGGTGAGAACGAATATGCCGCGCAATTGATGCTGCAAAAGGCTATTGACAGGATGAGCTCAAACATCCGTATTGCCATGATATCCGGCAACCACGACGAAGATTCACTCGAGCGTATATGCGGCAGGCTGGCGAAAAACTATCCGGACAGAGTGTATTTTCTCAACGGCAAAATGGATATAGGTGAAGGCTTGTCTCTTTTGGGATATCCCTACAACTCAGTCGATCCCGAGGGTGTGAAGCAAAGACTGCTGAAGGAGTGCGACTCTTCCGCCATCGTGTTGTTTCACGGCGACCACAGAAGCGCCGCCGGCAAATACGGCGGACTGACCGATGACGAGCGCAGAGAGCTGGCAACCCGCTCCTATTTCACCGTGTGCGGCCACAATCACTATCCGGAAGAGGCTGAAAGGGGATTTATTAACTGCGGTTCGCCCCAGGCCCTGGACGCCTATGACGGAGGCGGCTCGGAGAAATGGCACGGAGCCTGGATGACGGAAAACGGCGAAAAAACAAGGTTTGTCCCCATATCCAACGTATGCTATGTGACTGTGGACGTGGATATCAAGGACGAGCCTTTTGATGCTTTTGAGGAGGCGGAAGAAGCGGTGCCGGAAGGCTTGTCTGAGTTTTACCTTGTGACGGACGTGAGGTTTACCGGCTGGGCGGATGACCTCAAGAAGACGTTTGTGAGCAGGAGTAGCTCTTTGGACCAACTACCAAATCATTTTAATGGATTAAACACTCTTGTCCGCAGCGTGGAAAACCTGTGCCTGCCCAAGCCGGAGCCGGGGGATTATTCGCCTGTCGGAGTCCTTTGGTCCCTGATCACAGATAGGGATCTGCCTGAAGGCTTTGCCTCCAGGGAAGATCTGCTGATGGAAGCGGACAAGCTGATCGACGAAATGACCGGCGCGGTCCTGAAAGAGTATGAAAAGGAGTTTTCGCCGGAAGAAAAGCGGGAGCTGGTCCGCGAGGCTGCCGTCGGTCTCCTGCAATCACTGATAATAGAGGAGGGCAAAAAATGAACAACTTACGAGAGATAGAATTTCAAAAGACCGGTTCGGAAAAGCAGACTATCGGCGACATAAAACAGATCAACCTGATAGGAGCCGAAAACGGCTGGGGCAAAAGCTCTGTCGCGGGTATTATTGACCACACGTTTTTTGGCGGCGAACGATCCGTCAATTATCTGGATTATTTTAGCGGGATAGTTAACGTCGGCGGTGTCGATACCCGTTTTTCCAATACAGAGCCCTTGGCGCTGGATGAGTGTGACAGCTCAAAATACCATTTTGACCTGTACGCGTTCGGCGCCGAAACTTCCGAGGCTTGCCGGAAGCAGTTTATGACCATAGCGCAGGGTGACGTGGCTCTGGAACCTCCCGACAAAGTCTCAAAGCTTACTCGCAATAACGACGAGATCAAGATCATAAACAGTAAAAAGACCGAGCTGAATGAATACAAGGACGTGGAAAGCGCTATCCGGCGTCTCGAAGAGAAAAAGGGACAAGTGGACGCAGCGATCGGAAAAATGAAGCGATTGCAGGCGGAGTCCAAAAGGCTGGCCTGCTGGGAGCGCTATTACGAAGCCAAGCAGGAGGCTGACGAAGCCCGGGAAAAAGCAGACGGATATTCAGACCATGTGCGCAGATTTCAGGATAAGGATTGGACCGAGGCTGTCAGGCTGTCAGGCGCAATAGATGAAAAAAACAAGGCTATAGAAAGTGGCGAAAATGAATTGTCAGCTATTGCAGTAAGCGACGATGTCGATTTTGACGCCATCGACAATCCCAAGGAGCGACTTGATGCTCTGGAAGTTCACGTAAACGGATATAAGCCTTCCGGGCATATAGACCAAGCGAAAGAGCGCGTAATGGAGGCTCTCGGCCAGATCCCGGAGCCGCTGAGAAAATATGCGGAGGGCATGGAAACAATAGACGACCCAAGGCTTAGCGCTATGGAACAAAAGACGCTGGCGGAGCGTGAATCGGCAGTGGACAAAAAAGTTAAAGGGACTCTCCTGAAGAATCTGCGCAGCGCAAAGAGCGGAGAGGCCGACCTGCCTGCAGATGGCAGATCTGTGTGGTCATACGTCGGTCTGATCGCGGTCATAGCAGGAATCGCCGCC
Source organism: Abditibacteriota bacterium (assembly GCA_017552965.1). NCBI lineage: Bacteria > Pseudomonadati > Abditibacteriota > Abditibacteriota bacterium. The sequence goes on from JAFZNQ010000059.1 coordinate 15,394, forward strand.
GTTTGTCTGGGGTTTGTACCCCTCGGTATTGCTATGATCATTGCTGGAGTTGTCCTTTTGATCGTTTATCCTCTCTCAAAAGACACGAAGGCTCTGGCTGCCTATTATGAGCGCAAGAGACGGGATGATGTCGAGAAACTGGAGCTGCTCATTGAGTCGGATGAAAACAAGCGGGAGTTGTTGCTCAAAGACGGCTCAGCTGAGGGAGAATCTGCTATGAAGGAGTTTTATGTCCTCTCGGCAGTGTTGTACAACAAAGCCCTGGAGGAATACCGCAAGCTGCTGGAGGACAGAGAAAACCTGAAGGGCGTCATACTTGACGGGTTTGCCGTCTTCGGCAAAAAGCCGGAGGAGGCCGAGTTTGAGGTCTGCGCTAAAGCTCTTCAGGCAGGCTATAACAATTGGGATAAGCGCAGACAGCTGCGGCATGATATTGACACGGCAGCATCGGCGAGGGCAGAGCTTGAGAGTAAGCTGAATGCCATCTATGACAAATACGGCGTGGAGTCATCGGAGCAATTGGATCAGATAAAGCAGGTTCACCTTGACTATCTGGGAGACTGCAAAACTCTTGAAGACAAACAAAAAAACTGCCGGAAAGAATATGACAAATGCTCTGGTGACGATCCGGGAAGTCTTGACAATGCCAGGCTGTCCGATGAAGACGCAGAGTGGCTGGGGGAAGCAGAAAAAAACGAGGATATCAACAAGAGGACCAGCATTGAGATCGAAAACAAGATCAGGGATCTTAAGGCTCATTCCACCAGCAAGACACTTGAGGAGATCGACAAACAGCTGACGTTATTAAGGGATAATAAAGGAAAACCAAAAGCCGTGGGAGCCGTAAAACGGCTCCTTGTGTCCAGGCTGCAGGAGTATTACTCGGCAAAGGCCGAAAAGCTGCTGGAGCCGGCGTCTGACCTGTTTCGCAGGATCACCGGAGACGACACTGCTGAGATAGCTCTTAAAGACGGCCGTTTTCTTTTCAGACTGGAAGGCGTCCACAAGCCTTTTGAGGCCCTGTCCGGAGGTGCCAGGGCGCAGGCCATACTGGCCTACAGGCTGGCGCATATACAGGATGGTGAAGGAGAGAACAAAAATCCTCTCATATTTGACAACGCCTTAGGCGAGTGCGACGATGAAAAGACCCGGGCCCTCTGCAGGGCGGTGCTGGATATAGCCCGCAGCCAGGGCAGGCAGGTGTTTTATTTCACCTGCAAAAAGAACGAGTTTGAAGCCCTCAAGCGCTGCTTTGAGCAGAACGGCGCCGGGGAGCTGCTGCAGATCTACGACAGGTTCGGGAGCCGGGCCGGCTGACGGGAAGCATGGAGGCAGGGGAACGCTCAGGGCGTTCCCTTGTATTTTTTCACGGCCTTGGCGATGGCCTTTTGGCGGGGGGTCCCCTTCAGCTGCTGCCGGCGGAGATATCGCAGGGCTTCTCCCAGAGCCGGCCCCGGCTCTATGCCCAGGTCCATCAGCTCCCTGCCGTCTGCGTAAGGGACCGCGGTGAGCTCCCTGTATCTGGAGAGCAGCTGCCTCAGCCTGAGGTGGACAGCGTCAAAATCTCTGTCTATGAGGGTGGTCCGGGCGTCGCAAAGGGACAGCAGCAGCAGGTCCTCGGGGCAGAGAGCTTTGTCCAGCATGAGGAGTATATCCTCGTCGGAGCCGTCGCCTCCCAGCTTGTTGGGCAGCATGTGGAGCAGGGTCATGTTTGACACGTAGGCGGTCAGCTCCTTTTCGGAGGTGAGGGTCCGGAGAAACTCCCGGGCCGTCTCCGCGCCCTGTTTGGCGTGGCCCGGGGCGTGGACCCTGCCGTCCGGCTCCACTATGGTGGTCACTGCCTTGCCCAGGTCGTGGCACAGGGCCGCCGTCATAAAATAAAGGGGCCGGGAGGTCCTGTCCCTGCAGCCGGCCGCCCGGTCCACAACCGCCATGGTGTGCTCCCACACGTCTCCCTTATGATGGGCCGGGTTCTGGGGCACCCCGGAGAGAGCCTGGACGGGGGCGAACCATTGCTCCATAGCCCGGGTATCCTTCAGCGATTCAAAAAACACCGACGGCCTGCCGGTCTTCAGGGCCAGGGACAGCTCCCCCATGACCCTTTCCCGGGGAAGGGCGCCCGTGTCAACGGTCCGGGCGTATTCCGCCGTTTCCGGGGCTATGTCAAAGCTCAGCTGCGCGGCAAACCGGCCTGTCCTGAACACCCTGAGAGGGTCCTCCGTGAGCGAGGAGCCTATATGCCTGATGATCCCCTTGTCCAGGTCCGCCTGTCCCCCGAAAAAGTCCAGGAGCTCTCCCGTGAGCACGTCCTCCATAAGGGCGTTCACTGTGAAGTCTCTTCTGGCAGCTGCGGCCCGGGGGCCTCCCCGGGGGGAGATGGGCAGGCTGATATCCAGCGCCATGCCGGGCAGGGTGAATATCTCAAAGCCCTTGCCTGCCGTTTTTACCGGTCCCAGCCGCGACAGCAGGCTGCCGGCAGTCTCTCTGTCTATGCCGTGCAGCTCTATGTCCGTGTCCTTGGGCTCCTGCCCCAGCAGTCTGTCCCGGACGCAGCCGCCCACGTAATAAGCGGCGCCGCCCCGTTCAGCGACGAGGGACGCGATGGTCCGGGCGGCGGCGATAGCGTTGTCGTTCATAGGTATTATTATAGCCTTTTTTGCTGTCTGAGTCAAGAAAAAGAGCCCCTTGCGGGGGGCTCTTTTCTTGATGCTTCTTTTAGAAGTTCACTGTCAGCTGACCGCCGACGATGTGGCTCTTCTGGACGAAAGCGGCGTCCTTCCAGTACTGATAGAGTACCTTGATCTTGGCGTTGGGGCCCACCTTGCGGTTCCAGCCCAGGGTGGCGCAGTCGATGGTGCGCTTAAAGGGGATGATGAGCGTAGTTGAGGTGAGCTTGCCCTTCTCGTATTCGGCGTAGATGTTGTCAAGTTCGGTCAGATCATATTCGATACCGGCCTTGAAGTACTTGACGTCGCTGAATGCGGAACCGAGGACAGTGTCGTCTTCCTCATACTTCTGATAGTTGCCGTACACTCTGAAAGCGTCGGTGAAGCGATAGCTGACGTCGCCGTAGAAGCCCTTGTAGTTGTCACCCTTGGTGTCAAAGAGACAGGTCAGGTTGTTGGCGGTGAACACGTTGTAGCCGGTTTCCACCGTTCTGTAGCCTACACCGGCAGCCAGCTTGTCGTTGTCAAAGCCCAGCTTGGCATCCCATGCGGCAGCCTTGGAGAAGCCCTTGTTGGGCTTGGCTACGAAGTAGCCGCCGTCCACGTAGAGCTGGCCGAAGGGCACGTACAGGGTACCGCCGTAAACGTCACCCTTGTCGGGAGAGAAGGGTATCTTGTTCTCGGCGCCCATCTTGCCGTAGAGAGCAGTCAGGCGGCCGTCGCCGAAGTTGAAGCCCAGCTGCACGCCTCCGAAGCCGGTCACCTTTTCGGGAGTGCCGGTGAAGAGGTCAACAAACTTGGGGTTGGCATAGTCGTTCCAGTCATAGACAGGGCGGACACCCCATACTCTGGCGTCAAAGGAGCCAAAGCTCTTGGTGTAGTCAAAGCCCTCAACGTCCAGATTGCCGGCGTCCAGTCTGTCGATACCGAAGTAGGAGCTGTCGCCCGCTCTCTTGAACAGGAACTTGTTGATCTGGAAAGGCATGCGGCCTACTCTGATGTCGCCCCAGGTCTCGTCGGTGGAAGCGGCATACATATAGTAGGGCACTATGTCGCTCATGGTGTCCTGAGGAGCTTCGCCGTTGAACAGGCTGTCCATCCAGTCGCCCATGACCAGAGTGGTGTACACGTTGACGTGATCATTCACTCTGCCCTTGACGTCCAGCTGAATGTCCTTGTAGAAGGACTGATGTCTCTTGAACAGCTTGGTGATGAGGGGCATACCGTCATAGTCGAAGCCTTCGTCGCCGGAGATCACGGACTCGATCATGAAGTTGGCGATACCGTTGATCTTGATGCGGGCCTGCTCGTCTTCCAGAGCGGCCACGCGGCTCTTCAGAGCGGCCACGTCGGCCTTCAGCACGTTGACGTCCACGCCCAGAGCAGCCAGCTCAGGCTGGAACTCGTCCACCAGAGCCTTGATCTTGTTCAGGGCGTCGGCGGTGGCCAGACCGGACAGGTCGGCGTCGGTGCCGGGGACATAGTCGTCCTTCAGCATATACTTGTCGAGATCGGACTTCTTTACAAAGCCGGTCACGTCGGGAGCGTCCACGCCGAAGAAGGGCAGCAGACGGGAAAGGACCATGGCAAACTCGTAGCGGGTCAGAGTCCTCTTGCCCTTGAACTCGCCGTCGGGGTAACCGATCACGAGGCCCAGGGATTCCAGCTCGCTGACAGCGTCATAGGCCCAATGGTCTCTGGGAACATCGGCGAATGTGCTCTGCGCGAACATAGGGGCGGCCAAAGCAAATACTACGGCCAGTACCATAAATAACTTTTTCATTTTTATCCTCTTGAGTTTTTCGGGGCCGTTGTCAAGAGAAGTCAGTATCCATGTTGCCTGCATACTCTCTTAAACAGCCTTGTGGATCATAAAACAAAGCGGCTTGACCATAGGCACTCACAGCGTACTCAAGAATGTGTCACCTCCTTTGGGGCTGCGCCTGTTGAGGTCATACCATATTATATTATAATACCCAAAAAACGATTTTGTCAAACTATTTTTGTTTTGCCGCCGCGGACGAGCGGGAGCTCCGCCGTTTGTCCCCTTCAACATCAGACGTCATCCCGGCGCCTGCGCCCCGATCCCGCGTCATCCCGGCGCCCGCGCCACAACCCGCGTCATCTCGGCGGCTGCGCCACGATCCCGCGTCATCTCGGCGACAAGCCGTCAGGCTTGGCGGTAAGAGATCCCGGGGTCCCCGAAAAATCGCAGATTTTTTGGGGTGGTTTGCGGGGGCACCGACGGCCTTTGGCCGTTGGGGGGGCCGTATAAGCGGGACACGGACGATCCCGACCTTTGTCCGTTGGGGGTCCACGCGGCTGAGAGGAGATCATCTCTGTCCC
>JAFZNQ010000060.1 GCA_017552965.1 Abditibacteriota bacterium
CGGGGACCCCGTACACACCCGCCCGGGTTGAACAGCTCGTCTCCGGACCACTCTCCTCGGGGCCCCCGCAAAATCGAATGATTTTGTGGGGTGAGAGCGAGCAGGGCGGGCTGCCCTGCACCCGTCTGCGCCTCAGGGCTGCGCTCTGCGGCGGGGCAGAAAAGAAGCTGCATTTCTGCCTTTTCCGCCTTGCGCCTACGGCGACGCTTGCCCTTCGGCTTGAGCAGGGGCTCTGCCCCTCCCACCCCGGCCGGTCCATGACCCGGGCTCGCGGTTCCACTACAGGGGACTTCTTACCGTTGAGGGCTTGAGGAGCCCTCACCGCCGAAGTGACGTTGTGTTTGAACGGGACAGCGCGCCGGCTTGTCCGCGGTCGGAGTACATCCCTCTTTCGGAGATCATTGACAGAGTTCGCTTCCGCCGCCGTGGCCCCCCCAACGGCCTTTGGCCGTCGGTCCCCCCACAGATCTCCAACGCCTTCGACTGCGTCTCAGGCGCTGGGATGACGGCGGATAGAGGCTTTCCCCGATCGGGGGCATGGTTTTCTCCCTGCAAAGCCACAGGCTTTGCAGGGAGAAAACGCTTTGGTCACAAAAAAAGAGCCCCGGGTCAGGGGGCTCTGTCATAGTCCTTTTTGAAATACAGGGTGATGAGGGCGGAGATGCCGCTCATGGCCACCCACACCCAGATCATGGCGCCGTAGCCCAGGGCCTTGACCAAAAAGCCAAAGGCCACGGCTCCCGTGGCGGAGCCCATATAGGTGAGAAAGTCCACTGCTCCGGACACGGAGGACACGGCGCCTGCCTCAAAAAATCTCAGGGGCAGCATGCCGGAAAAGGTGGTGTTGGCGGTGCCGATAAAGGCGGACACGGCAAACATCAGGGCGGCGGCGGACAGGATGGGCAGCCGAAACACGCACAGGGGCAGCAGTGTCAGGCAGCTCAGGGTGTAGCACACGCAGGCCACGGCTATCTCGTTGCGGCGGCACAGCTTGTAGAGCACGGGAAAGAGCAGCTTGCCCAGCAGGGTGGCTATGGGCATGATGAAGATGTAAAAGGCCGCCTGCTTGATGTCTATGTCATACACCTGTATAAAGAAGATGGGGGCCCACAGCACCAGGTTGTCCTTGATGACTCCCTGTCCCATCACCGGCCACAAAAAGCGCAGCACGCTCTTGTGGCACACGTATTTCAGCGGGTTTTCCCGTTCTTTTTTCGGCGGCTTGGTGTTGGGCAGCAGCAAAAAGCCCGGTATGGCCGCCAGCAGCATGATGATGCCCGGCGCCCAGAACATATAGCCTGCTCCCCAGGGGGACACGGCGGCGCACACGGCCACGGTCAGCAGGCCTCCCAGCCCCACGGTGGGGGCCAGGGCGATGATGCCTCTTTCTCTCTCCCGGGGGTCGTCGTAGAGGCCGGAGACCACGTTCAGCACCGAGCCCCACATGGAGGACTGAAACAGCCCGTTGAGGCCCCACAGGACAAATATGATCCACAGCTCCGGGAGAAAGCCTATGCCTATGTTGCACAGGGCTCCCACGGTAAAGCCGGTCAAGAGCAGGGTCTTGGGGGGCACCAGGTCTCCCAGATATCCGTTCACCAGCCGGCCGAAGGCATACACGTAAAAGAACATGCTGCCCAGTATGCCTATGCCGGCCTTGTCGGCTATACCTTCACTTTCCAGCAAAGGGGCGGCCATGGACAGGTTTTGCCTGCCTATATACACGGTGGTGTATATGATGAAACAGACGGCCGTCCCCGCCAGGGCCATGGTCTTTTTGTTCAAAACGGCTCCTTAAAAGAGGGCGAGCAGCCAGTCCCTGAGGACCAGGGGCCAGCCTGCGGTCTGGGGATAGGCGGCGCCGAAGCCTACGCCGTGGGGGCCCGCGTCATAGATATGCAGCTGGGCGGGCACGCCGCAGCGCCTCAGGGCCCGGTAGTATTCTATGGAGTTTTCGCAGGGGACGTCCGTGTCCGCGCCGGTGGTGAACAAAAACGCGGGCGGCGTGTCCCGGGTCACCTTCTCCTGGCTGCAAAACTCCCTGATCTCCTCGGGAGTGGCCTTGTCCGTCAGCAGGTTGAGGCCGGTGACGGCGTAGGCGGTGAGCCGGTCCAGGTCTATGACGGGATAGACCAGGATGGAAAAGTCAGGGCGCGCGGATATGTCCGGATAGTGGGTGTGGGTCCTGAATTCGGGTCTCTGCCACTGGGTCGATATCACCGACGCCAGGTGGCCTCCCGCCGAAAAGCCCATGATGCCCACCTTGCCCGGGTCGACGTTCCATTCCTTGCTGCGGGCCCTGATGATGGCCATAGCCTCGGAGGCGTCCTCCATGGGCTTGGGGTAATAGCTCTTGGGGGCGTGTCTGTAGCGCAGCACAAAGGCGCTGATGCCCAGGCCGTTGAAAAAGGGCGCCAGCTCCTCGCCCTCATAGGTGTCGCACACTCCCAGATAGCCGCCGCCGGGGCAGATGAGCACCGCCATGCCGTTGGGCTTGGGGGCAAGGTGCACCGACATAAAGGGCTGGTCGGTGTAGTGCCCGGTCACTTTTCTCGACTGGTCCCATATGTCCAGCCTGTTGTTCAAAAGGTCCATTTTATCCTCCGTTTTTCCGTCGGGGCCCGCTTTGTCCGCGGCAAAGGCCGCGGCGCTCAGCCACAATATCGCAAAGGCGATAGCGAGAGTCATCATTTTCATCGGCAGCTCCCTGCGGGACCCGGTCCCGTATTTTCATATAAATTCCGGCTCGGCGCCGGTCACAAAAGACCCTTTACACAGATCTCTATGCCTATCAGTATGAGTATCACGCCTCCGGCCTTTTCCGCCCAGGCCACGGCTCCCAGCCTTTTGCCCAGCAGGGCGCCGGCAAAGGAGATGACAAAGGTGACGCAGGCTATGATCAGGCTGCAGACCAGGGCCCTCCCGGGGCCGTAGGCGCCTATGGCAGTCCCCACGGACAGGGCGTCTATGGAGGTGGCGACTCCCTGCATCAGCAGGACGCCGGGGGTCAGACGGGGCGCCGCTTCTCCGGAAGGCTTTTCCAGGAGCATCCTGACGCCTATGAAGCACAGGAGAACCAGGGCTATATAGCCCACGGCGGCTTTCAGGGCCCCGAAGACCGTCAGCAGCGTGTGCACCAGCAGCCAGCCCGCCATGGGCATGGCCGCCTGAAAAAAGGCAAAGCACCCCGCGATGAGCAGCATTTTCATCAGTCTCATGCGGGGTTCTCTCAGCCCGTTGGCGGCGGCCACGGAAAAGGCGTCCATTGCCAGGCCCACGCCCAGCGCCGCCGAGTTAAAGAAAAACCACATCTATTCCGCGTCTTTCACGTTAAACGCCATCAGGACGGTGTCCGCCTTTTTGTCGTCGGGGAACAGCTTCACGGCGGTGATACCGGAGTTGAAGGGGGCGTATTGCACAAAGCCGTCCTCTTCGGTCCTCACGGGCTCTCCCTCCATGGGAGTGTCCAGTGCCTTGAAGGCGGTCTCGGCGTCGCAGGGCTCGTCAAAGTCCACCCTGATGAGGATGGGGCGGCCCCTGTACACCCACACGGTGCGCTTGAGCCCGTCTCCCCGGTAGATGAATTTTTCGGTCTCCCGCCCGTCCTTGTTCTCCACTTCGTAGGAGGAGGCGCTGTCCTTGTAGAGCTCTTCTATCTGCTGAAAGGACATGCGGCTCACGTCCGCGGGCTTTTTTTCATTCATATTCATGCCCAGGGCGGTCATGGTCACCAGCACCAGTATGATGACGGCCAGGTTCCGGGGCCACCGCTTTTCTTCGGCCCCGCCCCTGACCCTGAAGCGGTGCTTGCGCTCAAAGGCCCCTATCACTCCGCCGTGGCTCTTGCGGCTGCCTATGACAGACTTCAGGTCCGCCTTCAGGTGGTCCTTGTCGGTGATGAGGCTGTCGTCCCGGAGGATGCCCGACCGGTACCACCGGATCAGGTCCGTCTTGGTAGCGGGCCCCTCCTTTCTGTCGCCGTTGACGAAATAGTATTCTTCGTCTTTCATGGCCTACAGGCGGAAGCGCTTCTTCAGCTTGATGACCTGGGCCACGGCCTCGTCCAGACGCTTGTCGTCCACGTTTTTGGCTATCTCATTCACGGCCTCGTCTATATCTTCCTTGGTGGGATGGGCTATGATCAGGGTGTCTATGCCCGAGTTCACGCACATGGAATAGGCCTCGGCGCCGAAGTTGGACCTGATGGCGCCCATGGTGAGGCTGTCGGAGACTATCATGCCCTTGTAGCCCAGCTTGTCCCTCAGCAGCCCCTTGGCTATGGCGGGGGACAGGGTGGCGGGCAGGTCGGGGTCGAGGGCCTTGTAGGTGACGTGGCTGATCATGATGCAGTCCACGCCCACGTCAATGGCGTTCCTGAAGGGCACCAGATGGTTGGACTCTATCCTCTCCATGGAGGAAGGGTCTTCGGAAAAGCCCAGATGGGTGTCCGCCACGGTGGAGCCGTGGCCGGGGAAATGCTTGGCGGTGGCCGCTATCCCCTGGGACTGGAGCACCTTGATATAATGGCTGCCCAGACGGCCCACGGCCGCAGGGTCGGCGCCGTAGGAGCGGCCGCTCTTTACAAACAGGGCGTTGTTGTCTATGTCGCACACGTCCAGCACCGGGGCAAAGTTCACGTTGAAGCCCATGCTCTTGAGTTCCTTGGCGGTGCTGAGGGCCTGGGTGTAGATGCCTTCAAGGGCTGCCGTGGGGTCTTCCTTGTATTTGTCGCCCCACTCTATGTTCGGGCGGGAAAAAGGCATGGCGTCGGTGCCGGCCAGCCGGTCCACCTTGCCGCCTTCCTCGTCAATGGACACCATGAGGGGAGTGCCGGTCACAGCCACGGACACCTCCTGCAGCTGCCGTATGAGCTCCCTGACGTGGGCCCGGTTGTCTATGTTGGAGGCAAAGAGGATGATGCCGCCCACCTTGTATTCCCTGAGCACGTCTATCATGGCCTGCTTTGTCGAGAAGCCCACTATCAGCAGCTGGGCCGCCTTTTCCTTTTTGTTCATAGCCTTGATGCTCTCCTCCACCGAGGCCGCCTGCAGGGAGCCGCAGAGGACGAAGAGGGCTAAGATCAGCAAAAATATTCTGTACACCATATACTTCACCTTTCGTATTGTAAAATCGGAGCCGGAGCCGGCGTATCCACAAAATTATAGCACATATGGCCCGCCAAAAGCAAAGACTCAGAAGTCCAGCGGGAAATCGATATCCTTTGTGAGAGGGTGATGCCTGTTCCGGATATAGCAGGTGGGCTTGTCGGTGATATAGGCCATTTCCCGGTCGTACACGGCCGAGTCCGTGAGGCCGAGGATGAGCTTTTCCCCGGGATCAAAGAGGCCCATGCCCGCGGCGGACAACCCCAGCATGTAGGGGTTCAGGTCAGAGCAGCGGAAAAAGCCCCCGTCGCTGATGCCGTTGATGGCGGCGTCGATGGCCTTTTGGGCGCTGTCCGTGTCGCCCACGTAGCCGAAGAGGTTCACCGAGCCCGCCCCCGTAAAGTCGTCCGAAGAAGGGCTCCCCTTCCACAGCCTTTCTCCCTGAGCGTTGAAGGAGACGGTGGCCAGGCCCTTTTTCACCGAGTCCATATACCTGTCGTCTCCGGTCATCTCCCAGGCCGAGATCAGGCCGCTCATGTTGCGGCACTGCCAGTTGTCCCAGGTCCAGGAGCCGTCCTCCCGCTGGGCCTTCACTATCCTGTCCGCCCACCTGACGCCCCAGAGGTCATAGCGGGTGTCCCCCAGCAGGTGCATATACAGGCAGGCCTTGATGAGATGATACAGCTGATTGGAGCCCGACTCCATCTGGTCGTATTTCACTGCGGTCGAGAGAGCCCGGGCCGCCAGCTCCTTCGCTTCTTCGGCCAGGGGCATATGGTATTTGTCAAAGATATACGCCGCCGCGGCAAAGCCGTCGGCCCCTATGCCGCTGCCGAAGGTGGAGGCGTAGGGGTTGTAAAAGCCCATGCCGAAGCGGCCCGTCCGAGACACCCTGTCCGCCAGGGCAATCACCGCCTTTTGGTCGTTGGGATAGTCCATGAAGGGCAGGATCCTGATCTCCGCCTTTTTGCAGTCCTCCGGATATTCCAGGTGCAGGTCCGTCAGGGCTCCCTTGCGGCCGGACTTGTCCGCCGCCCCCCATATGCGCTCCGGGGCCCGGTCCCACATGATGACCAGGGACAGGCCGGCGCCCTGGTCGGGCACGTCGGTCACGCCCATGCCGTTGCCGCCGCTGATGATGAGATAGTCAAAATCGGGCTTGTAAATATACAGCCCGGGGGCGGCGGCCCTTTGGAGCCCGTTGGGGAAGGTGACGGTCTCGGGGCCCCAGCTGCCCGGCCGGAACCAGTAGTCGGCCTCGCCCAGGCTGCCTATGTCGATGACGGAGGAGCCCCGGCCGTCAAAGGTAAAGGTCATGGAGGGGGGCAGGTCCGAGTCGCCGAGATAGTATCTGTTGCGGGCGGAGACGCTGCGGCCCCCGCCGGTCCACCGGCGCCCGAACTCCCATTTGCCGTCCTTGTAGCGGAGAGGGGTGTCCTCGTGTTTTTCCAGCGCCGCGCCGGCGGTGACGCCCACGGTGCACAGCTTGCGGGACAGGTCCATTTTCTGCACCATGGTCAGAAGAGGCGTGTCCTCCAGAGGCCTTATGTCCACCGGCCGCCGGTCATGCTTGAAGGACAGGATCAGGTCGTCGCCGTCCATGGGCACTATGCCGCCCTTCAGGCCCTTGTAGAGCCTCTCTATGAGCTCCGGCCTCACCACCGGGGTAAAACGCTCCTCCTCCGCCAGGGCGCAGATGTTTCTCGAAGTATCGTGGAGATAGTGTATCTCCAGATCGTCGTTGAAGCCCAGCAGGTCGTAGCGTTCGTCAAAGATGTAGCCCGTGTAGTTGCCCGCGATATAATTCATCTTGTCATAGGTGTAGGGAGCCTGAGTGCGGAGAGGGTCGGCGGAGAGGCCGTCCAGCAGCTTTCTGGCCGGGGCGGCGCAGGCGGTATAGAGCAGGCCGGCCCGGGCGGGAGCGCCTATGCCGGCCCGTCCTTTGTCGGGAGAGAGGGTCAGGGAGATCAGGTTTTCCCCGCCGAAGTCAAAGGCCCCGGTGATATATTTCCCTCTGTCCCAAGTGGTCCCGATCCGGGCCTCCTTGCCGTTGACCGAGGCGGACAGGAGAGTCCCCATAGTGTCGGGGACGTAGAGAGCAGTCTTTTCCCGGCTCCAGCCGGCAGGCAGGGTCACCCGGGCGGTGAATTCCACAGGGCCCGCGGCGTCGATGCATTCTCCCGGCCCCAGAGCGCGGCCTCCGGCGGTCCAGCCTTCCACGTCCACCCGGGACACCGGCGCCATGGCGGCGGTGGTATAGAGGCGGAAACCCGAGAGCAGAGCCCCCCAGCCGTCCTTGGGGTATTTGTCCGTGAACCTGACGAACACCGTGGAGGACTCCGCCGCAAAGGGAGTCAGATCCACCAGAGTGCGGCCCGCCAGAGTGTCGCATTCCTCGTAGTCGCAGACCTTTTGCCAGGCGCTGTTGTCCACAGAGGCCTCCACGTTGAACTGGGTGGCCACCTTCAGCAGCAGAAAGGCGCAGGCGCCTTTTTTCAGGTCAAATTTGTAAGTATAGTGCATTTGGTGGTCGCCCACCCGGGTAAAGGGAGTAAAGGGGTCGGAGCCTATCTCCCGGCAGACGCTCGCATCCTCGAAGAGATATTTGCTCTCCTCAGGGGTGTTCACCGTGATCTCCTTCACGGACCAGGACCAGGCAGGGACGGCCAGCGCCGCCCACACCAGCAGCGCGTATAACAATGCTTTCATAGTATCACCTGTGTATGCGGGAATTATCTATATTATATCATATCCTCAGGCAAATAACACCTTATCCACAGCCCGCCGTCGCTTATCCCTTTGTAAAAACGGAGTTGTCCACGGCTTATCCACAGACTTGTCAACCGGGAAAACACCGCCGGCCGATCGGAAAAAACGCCGCAACCCCGCGTCATCCCGGCGGCAGCGCCAACCCCGCGTCATCCCGGCCAAAACGGCAATATGTCAAACGCCAACGGCGTTTGGCCGTTTTGGGGAAGGGATCGGGGTCCCCGGCGAAAAAGGTTTCGCCGGGGTGTAATTCGGGCGGGACCCGTTTGCCCGTTCCTTGCTCCGGCAGAGCCGGAGAGGGCAAATGGGGAGGACCCGGTCTTCGAGTACTGACGAGTGTAGCAGACGTGCGCAAGTGCCGTTCCGACACTGAACCAGCTTTCTTTACCTCGTACCGTTTCTTGGCTCTTTCAGGCAAGGGGGGCTTCCCCCCTTCGCATACCCCCCTTTTTTTTCGCGGGTATTGCATACCCGCACCCGCCCGGAGAGTTTCGAGTCTCTCCGGACCTCTCAACGAGCAGGGCCGGCTGCCCTGCACCCGTCTGCGCCTCAGGGCTGCGCTCTGCGGCGGGGCAGAAAAGAAGCTGCATTTCTGCCTTTTCCGCCTTGCGCCTAACGGCGACGCTGGCCCTTCGGCTTGAGCATGGGCTTCGC
>JAFZNQ010000061.1 GCA_017552965.1 Abditibacteriota bacterium
ACCGTCTGCCGCGTTCCTTACTCCGGCATAGCCGGAGGCGGCAGATGGGGGGGGCCGTATCGCTGGGGCGATGAAGAGCTTTCATAGAAGGGCCACGGCACGGCACCATACTCACCGCCGGGGGGTAAGTATGTTTTGTCCCGTTGGGCCGGTCCATGACCGACACTCGCGGTTCTTTCGGGGGAGATTTCTTACCGCCTCTTGCAGAGGCGCCGAAATGACGTTGATGCTGAACGCGACATGCCCCGCACCTCATCCCGGCAGGCCCCGTTTTCCACGGAAATATGCTATACTGAATACGTCACCACACAACGAGGAACGCCATGAAGCACTACATCATCGCCAAATTCACAGACAAAAGCCTGGCCGACTCCCTGCTCCCCGAGATCCGCGCCCTTTTTGACAGGGCCGGCGCGGCGGACGGAGTGACCGGCATAGCCGTGCACCCTTCCTGCAGCGACAGGGACAACCGATATCACATCATGATCGAGATGACCCTCGCCCCCGGCGGCCTGGACCGGTGGGACAGCTCGCCCATCCACAAGGAGTGGAAGGCCAAATACGGTCCCCTGCTCGCCGCCAAGGCCATCTTTGACTGCGAATAGACGCCGACTCCGCCGTCATCCCGGCGACCGCGCCCGCCAAGAACAACGTCACTTCGGCGGTGAGGGCAAGAAGCCCTCACCGGTAAGAAGTCCCCTGCAAACGAACCGCGAGCCACAGCCACGGACCGGCCCAACGGGACAAAGAGCAGTGTTATCCGGCGGTGGGCATGATCACTGCCCGGGTCTGTCCTTCCATTACAGGAGATATCTTACCGGTTCGCCTGCGGCTCCCGCCGATATACATTGGTATTGACCGCCGGGATGCGCCCCCCCCCCGCGTCATCCCGGCGACCGCGCCTTCGCCACCCCGCGTCATCCCGGCCAAAACGGCAACAGATCAAACGCCGATGGCGTTTGGCCGTTTTGGGGAAGGGACCTCGGGAGGGACCCATTTGCCTCAACATTACTCCGGCTTTGCCGGAGAAGGCAAATGGGAAGGACCCGGCCTCAGCAGTGACGATAAGGACCGGCATGCACAGCGCAGAACGCAACACACCGCCGCAGGCTTTTGCCTGCGGCGGTTAAATAATCATTCTTTCTTCCCGTCAGCGTTCCCTGTCTCCCAAGTCGGAAAAATCGGCGTCATACACCATTTCCTCCGGCAGTTCCTTCTTTTGCAGAAACATGAGCATATATACCGGGTAATAGGTTATCCTGCCCGCCGTCTCCGTATTGCCGTTGCAGAAAACATATCCCCTGTCAAGTCCGAATTCCTCACGCTCCAGAACGTTGTTCATGGCGTTGTGGCGGTAATAATCCTTGCCCGATTTGATCTCAACGGGCACCACGTTTCCGCCTTCTTCTATCAGGAAATCCAGCTCGCCAAGCTTCTTGCCGTTGTAGTAATACAGCGCATAACCGTGGGCGGTCAGCTCCTGTGCCGCTGCGTTTTCATATATAGAGCCAAAATTGACGGCCGTTTCGCGCTGCAGGATCCTGAGCTGGATCCCGCCGCCATACTGCGCAGCCAGCAGGCCGACGTCACAGGAAAACAGCTTGAACAGGTTTTGCGACGCCGAAAGCAGCAGAGGCGCCCTGAGTTCGGCCACCACCCGCGCCGGGAGGGCTGCGCCGGCGTTTTTCAGCCACAGAAAGCTGTCATAGTACTTGTCAAAGCGGGCTTTTTCATGCAGGTCTTTCAACACAAACCTTTTGTTTTTGGAGTTCAGCTCGGCGGGAATGAGGTCAAAGATCTCGTTCAGATACAGCCGATCCTTTTCGTCATATTTGGATATGTCATGACGGTAAAGCCGCAGGATCGCCAGTTGTTCCGCAGCCACGCGTTTCAGATTATGAGTATCCAGATACGCCGAGACTGCAGCCGGCATTCCCCCGACGATCAGATACAGCTCCCAGAGCTGCAGCATCCGCCCGTGGACGTAGGGATCCACCGGAGTTTTTGCGGCGAAAGCCTCCCTCAGCGCGTCGATCGCGGCCCGGCCCACCCCGTTGGCTGCGGCAAATTCTTCAAAGTCCAGCGGATACATCCGCACTATGTCCATGTAGCCCACCGGAGCGGAGACGAGATCGCGGAAGACCGTCCCGAGGAGCGAACCGCTGAGGATGTAGTCATAGCTTCCTTCCTGCAGCAGATATTTGATCTGCGTGATCAGCTCTCTGCACTCCTGGACTTCGTCAAAAAAGATCATTGTCTTGCCGGGCAGCATCCTGTCGCCAAACACAGCCGACATACGCAGGAGGATCTCCTCTGCGTTCTTTGCGCCGGAAAACAGAGAGATCAGCTGAGGATCTTCTATAAAATCCAGCTTGACAAAGCTCTCGTACCGGGCCCGGCAAAACTCTTCCACGATGAACGACTTGCCCACCTGACGCGCCCCGACTATCATCAGGGCTCTGCCGGGCCTTTTTCTGTAAAAATCTTCGATCTGCCGATATATCTTTCTTTGGAGCATGAGAGACCCTCCATAGGTATGTGCAACACAAGTATAGCACTTTTCCACGGATTTTTCAATGCGATACGACACTTTTCCATGGGTTACAGAGGCTATGACATACACTTTTCCACGGATTTTCAGGGCTTTTTCTGCACTTTTTCAAGAACCCCGGCCTTTCTCCTCCCGCATCATCCCGGCTGGCTCTCCGCCGTCATCTCGCGCCATTGGCTTCGCCAAGGACGCTTAGAGATCTACGGGGGCACCGATGCCGAAGGCATTGGGGGGACCGTATAAGGCGGAGAATGGAAAAGCCAAACCCCCCGCGTCATCCCGGCGGCATCGCCATCAACCCCGCGTCATCCCGGCTTATAACGTCACTTCGGCGGCGCAGGCGCTTGCGCCTTCGCCGGTAAGAAGTCTCCTTCGGAAGGACCGCGAGCCCTTTCCTCATCCCGGCGGAAATGGCTGCGCCCACCCCGCGTCATCTCGGCCCAAACCGCATATATCAAGATGCGAATGCATCTCAGCGGTTTGGGGTAAGAGATCTTCGGGGGCACCGTCTGCCGCGTTCCTTACTCCGGCATAGCCGGAGGCGGCAGATGGGGGGGGCGTACAAGCGGGGTGAAAGCGCCCATCGCCTAAACACAACACGCCGCCGCAGGCAAAAGCCTGCGGCGGCGACATCATTACTGTCTCAGTTAGGTTTCGAGATATTCTTTGAGCGCCTGGACTCTTCTCTTTTTCTGTTCTTCCGAATCCGCGTGCGGATCCTCATAGGTCCCGGACGTTTCTTTTGTTCCGACCAATACCCCGTTCTCAAAAGTCAGCTCATATGTCAGGCTGTAACAGTCGGGACCAGCAGGCCATCTCGAACGCTTCGGCTTGCACCCCTTACCCAATATGATCACGCCGGTAATATCCATGGGAATATTCAGGTTGTCATATCTCGCTCCGTGGTTAAAACCACCACTGTCCAGGATGGGCTCCACACCGTTAACAGGAGGGTAATTACCGTCCTCAGTAGCATGGATGAGCCAATTTGCAACATACAGCCTGTTGTCCTTCACTCTGTATGTCGCCGAATAATATCTCCTGCAATCGTACATAATGCGCAAGGGCTTGATGCCGAAGCATTCGGGATGAAAAGGCTTTTCCCACCACTCACTCAGAAGTTCGCCGAGACGGCTCACCAAGTCATACCGCTCTCCTTTCCAATAGACTGTATCTTTGATCTGCATGGTCATAGCTGTCCTCCGTTATCAAGTCATGATCCGCAGTGGCTGCGCCGTTTGCTCGGGCAGCACAGTCGCAACAGTCTATATACGAATTGCTGCCGATTATAGTTTCTCCCGGCCTCTCCGCCGTCATCCCGGCCCAAATCGCAACATATGTAATGCGTCAGCATTTCGCGATTTGGGGTAAGAGATCCACCGGGGCCCCCGCGAATAAAAGTATTCGTGGGGTGGTGCGGTGGGGCCCGCCAGCCGCGTTCCTTGCTCCGGCTATGCCGGAGGCGGCTGGTGGGAGGGGCCGTACAAGCGGGGTTCCAAAACACCACCGACGGGCATCAGTGACGAAGGATCGCGCTCTGCCTTTATACGGCCCCCCCAATGCCTTACGGCATCGGTGCCCCCGTGGATCTCTGAGCGTCCTTGGCAGAGCCAATGGCGCGAGATGACGGCAGAGCGCTCTTCCACCGGCGGAGAACAGGAAAAGCCCTACCCTCGTCATCCCGGCGGAAATGGCATATGTCAAACGCTCAGCGTTTGGCCATTTCCGGGAAGGGACCTCGGGCGGGACCCATTTGCCTCTTCCTTGCTCACGCTCGCGTGAGAAGGCAAATGGGGAGGACCCGGCCTCAGCAGTGACGAGAAGGACCGGCATGCACAGCGCAGAACACAACACGCCGCCGCAGGCAAAAGCCTGTGGCGGCGCAGTCATTTTCTTTCCGTCAGCGCCCATCACCCGGGACCTGTTTATTCTCCGGGCGCTCTCTTTTCTTCCTCCAGCTCCTTCAGCCTGGCCACAGCCTCCTGCACGATGCCCTTTTTGCACATGACGCCCAGCACACCGTCATAGTATTGGTCATCTGTTCTGATCTTCATCAGCAGAGCCATCACGCACCGGGCATCCTTGTCGGACACGTCAAAGTCAAACATGTTGAAATAGCCATTCTGACGGAGTATTTCCAATGACTTCTCCGCCTCGTACTCGGGATCGTCCTCGAAAAACCTGTCCACTTCGTCAAAGAATTTGCGCACGGCCTCGGTATATACGGCATGACCGTCTTTTTCCTTTTCAAAAAACCTGTCGCCCTCAAGAGCAGCGGCCGCCCGGAACAACGCGTCAAACCTGCCTTCGCTCTTTGGCCGCTTTGCTCTGCGGGTCCTTTCCCCGGACTTCTCCGGCCCTGTGACCTCCCCGAAACGGGCATCGTTCTTTTTTATATGCGGCATTCTGTCCTTGTACCCTGTGAGTACCTTCAGCCTGTCGACCGCCCTCTGGATGACGCCATCCTTGAGATTATCAAAAATGAGGCCAAAGCCGAAGTGTTCACCACGGTTGAAAAAGACGAGCATAGCCATAAGGCATTGGACGTCCATGCTGTCCACGTCGAAATGCTGACCTTTGTTATCCAAACAGCCGTTCCGCTTAAGTATCTCTCTGTAATTCCTCAGCTCGAGCTCCGGATTGGCATTCATGCAATCATATACAGCCTTCTTGTATCGATACACCTCATCTGTATAATCCACATCGCCGTCGGGGAGAAACTTCATATACTTTTTCCCTTCCAGCGCCTCGACGGTCCGGAACAATGCGTCAAACCTGCCTTCGGCCCCTGACCGTTTTGATCTATGCGTCCTCTTCCCGGTCTTTTCCCCGTCTGCCCCCATGACCTTGCGGAACCAAGCGTCATTCATTTTCTTACCCGGCATTCTCTGCTTTCCCCTCCAGTTCCTTCAGCCTGTCAACAGCCTTTTGGACAACTCCGTTTTTGATATAGCCGACTATCATGTCATTCATAGAGTGATGGTATGCGCGGGTAAAGAAAACCAGCATAGCCAGGATGCACCGATCGTCCATGGAAGCAACGTCTTCGGCGTCAAAGGACAGAGCGCCGCCCGAAAAGCCGTTTCTCTCCAGTATCCCAAAGTAGTCCCCCAGACCATATTCCGGGTTCGCCGTATGAAAGCCGTGCACCGCCTTCATAAAGCCTTCCACCGCGTCGGAGAGCACAGGATAGCCCCGCACAATGCGCTCAAGGGGCTTGTCGCCCTCCAGCGCCTCCGCCGCCTCGTATATTCCGTCAAACTTGCCCATGCGATATGCCTCCTCTATTGAAACTGAGTTATATTTCCTCGACGCCCGGGCCTTTCAGATACCTGTGTAGCTGCCCGAGGTTTCCTTGCTGTCCTTCAATATGCCATTTTCAAAGACCAGTTCCCAGGTCTTGTTATAGCTGTGCGGGCCGATAAAGGCTCTTCCTTCAAACGCAGGATCCAGTTCGTCGCCGATAACGATCTTTCCCGTATATTCCGTGGGGATATCCAGCCCCTTATACTCATGACAGCCCATGGAGTTCTCTTTCGCCGTCACTCCGTTGATTACGGGATATTTATCCTCGGCGCAGCATACGTCGAGGCTGCAGATAAAAAGCCGGTTTCGCCTTACGGAAAACGAAATATTGAACCCCTTCCAGCAGCAGGAACATCGGGCCTCGCCCAGCTCCAGTCCGTATTTCTCCGGATCAAACAGAGAATACACGTCGTCTGCCCCTAAAAACACGTAATTCTTGCCCTTCCACCTGAAAGGGTCGGCGCGCTGCATCGTCATTTCAGTTCTCCTTTAGTATTACCGGCAACAAACATTGTTATAAAGCATCTGTCCAAGCGCGGATATCAGGCTTTTTCTTCTGCGTCCAATTCCTTAAGCCTGTCAATTGCCCGCCCAATAACCCCTTCTTTGATAACGTCGATAGTCAGCTCGTCCATAAATCGTTCGCCCCGGTATATATACACCAAAAAAGCCAGCACGCATTCGGCATCCTTGTCGGACACGTCAAAAGTATAAACGTTTTTTAATCCGTTGCGTTTTACTATCTCAGAATCTTTGCCGGGACAAAAATCAGGGAGTTGTCCAATCTTATCTACTTCATCGTAAAACTTTTTTACGGCATCTGTATAATAATATCCTTCTTCGTCACGTTCCGAAATCAGTTTGTCCCCCTTTAAAGCCTCGGCAGCTCTGAAGAGTTCATCATACTTACCCATTTACAGTTCCTCCATTTTATTGGCAGCTTTCTCTCTACTCGTCTCGAATCAGCCTGACGAGATCACGCGATCAGCGTGTTTGTTTTCATCATAAACCGGGCCGGGATGGGCTCATCCATTTTCAGCAGTATGTTCATAGGTCTTTCGCCTTCATGGGATACATACTCACAAGATCCCAAAAAGGTATATGGTGCAGCCCTGCCGTTTTTGTTTTTGGTCTCCCGGACGAACAATAGAATCTTGCTTTGGTTGTTGATATATCTTCTTCCAGTAGACGAGTTTTCTGTGGTAGTGCTCTGGCTCTGCCAATGGAAATGAGTCTCATCCACCGAATAATCGTTGTAACAGGTGGTAGGCGAATAGTCCTTTTCCGATTTATTCAGGGTCACAAAAAAGATATCTGTATTTTTGTTTTCCAGGTATTTCACTCCTTCACGGACGCTGTTGACAGCATCAAAGTCCAGAGCAGCCAATATCTGGTCTCGTGAATATGTACCGTAGAGCTCCAGTGGACATTCATAACCCAGCTCCACCTGTTTGCAGATAATATCGATCTTATTGCGCCTATATTCCAGCAGTTCTATCAGTTCCCCTCTCATCACTGGGCTTTTGCTGAAGTTGTAGAGATTACTGTTAGCCTCGCTCGTCCCCCAGCCGTCGATCTTGGACCAGACTGTCGCATAAAACATCTTCAGCATCCGATTCTCGTTAGGAGTCAGTGATGATAGATCTGTCTTGTCAGACAGGGTCGGCAGGATCTGGAGCATGAATTCGATCAGGGTCTTGGAGTCCCAATACAAAAACCGGGGGAAAGCCTTTTGCATCGTTTCGACCAAAGGTTCGTCTAACTCAGGCTTTCCCTCCACCACTCTGCAAAGACCGGAAAAGCTATATTTCTGCTTGCCATAAATGCGCTCGGGATCAATGCCTGTGTTATTCAGAAACTCTGTCAGAGTCGGACACTGGCCATCGTGATCATCCCTGTAATCCACGATACGCTCTCTGATGCCCTTGATAGTACTCAGGTTTTCTCTGATATTCTTAAGGATTGTCTCTTGCGCGGTCTTTTCAAGAGTTATGCTGCAGCCTTTGGGAACATTTACAAAGCCGTTCTTTATCTCGTGCTCCAGGCTCCCATCCCTCTTGGTGATAAGGGCGTTGAACTTGTCTTCAAAGTTATACTTTTTATTGGCGTTGCCCACATAGTCAAAACAGGTCAGGCATTCCTTTCCGTCAGCAAGCCTCAGACCCCTGCCCAGCTGCTGCAAAAACACCGTCAGCGACTGTGTGGGCCTCAAAAACAGCACTGTATTCACGTCGGGTATGTCTACGCCTTCGTTATACAGATCAACTGTAAAGATGAACTTTATATCACCACTTTTGAGCCGGGCTTTGGCTGATCCTCTTTCCTCGTCAGAGGAGTGGGCGGACAGGGCGATAGACGGGATATTGGCTTCGTTGAATTCTTCTGCCATAAACTCTGCATGCTTCACAGTAGCGCAAAAGCCCAATCCCTTGGTCTGACCGATGTCTGTCAAATACTTATCAAGCGAATTGACGATCTTTCCGACACGCTGCTTGGCGCCGTTTGACTCAGTATACACCCTTTCCAAGTCGCTGGGATCATATCCTCCATTTCTCCAGCGAACGCTCGCCAGGTCAACCGGATCGGAAATGCCGAAATACTGAAAAGGACACAGTATTTTTTTGTTTATGGCCTCGGGCAAGCGTATTTCGGCAGCTATCCTGTTGTTGAAGTTCGGCAGTATGCTCTGTCCATCCATACGCTCCGGAGTAGCTGTCATACCCAGGAGTATTTTGGGAGTAAAGTATTCAAAGATCAGCCTGTAGCTTTCAGCCGCAAGGTGATGTGTCTCGTCAACTACGATATAGTCAAAGTGGTCTGCGGGAAAGTCCTTGTAGTTGTCGTTTGAATTCAGGGTCTGAATGCTGGCAAATACATGATCAAATTTTTCCGGGCGGTATCTATCGACATACAGCTCTCCAAAGTTTTGATCCCGTAATACTGCCCTGTAAGTATTCAGGCTTTGCTCCAATATTTCTTTTCTGTGAGCTACAAAGAGCAGCCTGTTTTTGCTTTGGCTGTTTGCCTTGTAAAAATTCTTATAATCAAAGGCGGCGATCATAGTTTTGCCGGTGCCGGTAGCCGCAACTATGAGGTTTTTATAAGAGTCATGGACTTCTCGTTCTGCCTGCAGCTGGTTGAGTATATTATCCTGATACCAAAATGGCCGGAATTCAAAGCCGGTATAATAAGGGGTGATGGTGGTAGAGAGGCTCTTGTCTGCCGCGAGAGCCTGCCGCAGACGTCCCCTGTCCTCCTCGCTGCCAGTAAAGACTTCAAAATCCGAAGCCTTCCAGTAGGATCCAAAGGTCGCTCTGATCTTCTTGAGGGTGTCCGGCTGATCTTTTGCCGTCAGCTTTAGATTCCATTCCAAGCCGGAGGTGAGAGCGGGGTTTGATATATTTGAGCTGCCCACATACGCAGTATGAAAGCCGGTATTGCGGTAAAACATATACGCCTTGGCATGCAGCCGGGCAGACTTGGTGTTGTAGGATATCTTGATCTCTGTGTTTGGCAGTTTGCTCAATTCGACCATCGCCTTTTCGTCTGTGGCACCTGTATATGTGGTAGCGATGACCCGCAAACGGCCGCCGTTTATGGTGAATTCTCTCAGCTCCTCTATTATCAGTCTTAAGCCGCTCCATTTGATAAAAGAAACCAATATATCTATAGATGAAGAGCTGGCTATCTCCTTTCTCAGCTCGCCAAACATCTGAGGCTCAGCCCCGGCTCCTGTAAACAGACTGCTCTGGCTGAGGCTGGTCTCCGGCCTTACAAGGTCATCAGCAGATCTGTTGCCAAGTT
Source organism: Abditibacteriota bacterium (assembly GCA_017552965.1). Lineage (NCBI taxonomy): Bacteria > Pseudomonadati > Abditibacteriota > Abditibacteriota bacterium. The sequence continues at coordinate 9,662 of JAFZNQ010000061.1, forward strand.
CTTGCGCGGACAACAATGCCAAAAGCTGCTTTGCCTTTTTGTCCGTTCCGTCTGGCTCCAGAGACACCTCAAAGCCCTTATAAAAATCATCACCTGAGTCGGCAGCTATACTGTCTATTATTTTGTTGATCAGCCCGATCTGTCCGGAAAAGCTGCTCTGGTCGCTGAGCTCCTCCAGCTTTTTTCGTATCACCTCTGCAGCATACTCTGCCAATATTCTGGGCGCCTCGGCCTTGTCGATATCCCTCAGGGACTTCCGCCTTTCCGGCACACCTCTTAGCGCCTCTTTTATATCCTTGGTGACTACATTCTCGTATATTCCGGGCTTAAGTGTGTTGCTGTCACTCATCTCATTCTCCTTTCTTAGTTGGAGGCCATCCCCCTTACTTCCTCTCTTCTTCCTTCACCTTGTCCCACACGGCGTCCATTTCCTCCAGGGTGCAGTCCTTCAGCTCCCGGCCCTCGCCGGTGATGGCGGCCTCCATGGCCCTGAAGCGGCGCTCAAATTTGGCGTTGGCCTCCTGCAGGGCCAGCTCGGGCTGCACGCCCAGCTTGTTGGCCAGGGCGCACAGGACAAAGAGCACGTCTCCCAGCTCCTCCCGTATGGTGTCGGCTGTCCCCTGCTCTATCTCCTGCTTCAGCTCCTCTGTCTCTTCGTCCAGCTTGTCAAACACGCTCCGGGCGTCGGGCCAGTCAAAGCCGGTCTTGGCGGCCCGCTTGCACAGCTTGGCTCCCTTCATCAGGGCGGGAAAGGTGGAGGGTATGCCGTCCAGGGCAGACTTTCTTTCTCCGTAGCCCTTTTCCTGCTTTTTCAGCGCCTCCCAGTTGGCCCACACTTCTTCGGTGCCGGCGACCTTCACGTCTCCGAACACGTGAGGGTGCCGGTGGACCAGCTTGTCCGCCAGGTGGCCGCACACGGTCTCCATGTCGTATTCGCCGGCCTCCGAGGCTATCTGGCATTGCAGCGCCACCTGCATCAGCACGTCTCCCAGCTCGTCCATGGTGGAGTAGCAGTCCTCCCTGTTGATGGCCTCTGTGAGCTCGTAGGCTTCTTCTATCAGGTCCGGGGCCATAGACTTGTGGGTCTGCTGTCTGTCCCAGGGGCAGCCGTCGGGGGCTCTGAGGGCGGCCACCACTTCCAGCAGCCGGGCGTATTGGTTACTCATAGGTTTCTCCTTTGTTTTCCATGGCTGGGTAATAGGACACGTGGGTGACTATCACGTCCTTTTGAAAAGACAGTATCAGCCGCAGCACCAGGGCCACCTTGTTGTGGAGCAGCTTGGAAAAATAGCTGCGGAAGACTATCTCGGGGATGATCACGTTGATCATATAGCCGGGGCGTTCCCGGCGGGCCTCCCTCACGTAGCGCAGCACGGGCTGCACTATGCTGCGGGCGGGGCTGTCCAGTATCACCAGGGGGATACCCATGGCGTATCTTTCCCAATGCTCCTTGATCTGGCGGGTCTCGTGTTCATCCGTGGCGATAAAGAGGGCCCGGGTGTCCTGGGAAATGCTCTTGGCGTAGCTGATGGCGGGCAGCACGCCCCGGTGGATGCCGGAGGTGAGTATGAGTGCCGTAGTCTTGTAGGGACGGGGCTCCAGGGGCTCCGTGTCCTCCAGGCTCAGCTCCGCCGCCAGGCCGGTGTAATGCTTCTTTATCCGGCAGCTGACCACGGTGAGCAGGGCCTCGATGCCTATGGCCGCCAGGGTGCCGTGGCCCACTCCTATGAGCACAAAGACCAATATGAGCGACGCCACAGCCACCACCCCCGCCAGGGACATGGCGCACAGTATGCGCCGTCTGTTGTGAAAATATCTCACGCCGGCGGACAGCAGCATCAGGCAAAAGGCGGCGAATTGAAACACGGCCAAAAAGGGTATGATGAGGGCTATCTCACCTCTCAGCAGCAGCACTGCGGCAGCGGCAAACACCGTCAGGAGGCCCACTCCGTTGGAATAGGTGTGTATCTCGCCGGGGTTTCGCATCTGCCTGGGGGCCAGCTGCCCCTCTGCCATCACGGCGATGAGTCTGGGGAAATAGGCAAAGCAGGAATTGGCGGCCGACAGCAAAAACAGCACTCCGGACCCCAAGGTGAGATATGCAAAAAAGCTGACGCCTCCGGTGAGGTCCAGGCACAGCTCCCACAGGGTCATGGTCCCGTCGGCGGGCATGACGCCCCGGGCGGCGCACAGCAGGGAAAAGCCCAGAAACAGGCACACGCTCACTATGCCCGACACATACAGCACGCTCATGGGCGAGGCGCCTCTGCGGGACAGGTCGTGGCGTTCCGTGACGGTCATGATCCCGGACAGGGAGGCAAAGCCGAAGATAAAGGCCTTGAAGGCCAGGGCTGCCCCTCCGCCATCCATCGGGACAAACACGGGGGCCTCCGCCTCCACCGTCTCGGCATAATTCACCACTATGCCTATGAGTATCAGGGCCAGGGCGCACAGCACGAACAGGTAGCCCCCGGCTGCCAGGGCGGCGCGGATGCTGCCGGAGCCCCTGAGGTTCGTAAACATGAGCACCAGTATGATGAGCACGCTCCACAGAGGCATATTCAGCTGCATTTTGGGAAACATGCACGCCAGCAGCTCCGCGGAGCAGCACACGCACACGGCCAGAGTGGTGATGTAGCCGCACAGCATGCTCACGGAGGCAAAGGCCGACCAGGCCGGGTGGCTGAAGCTGCCGCTGACGATGCTGTAGCAGTTGCCGCCCATGGGATAGAGGTTCGTGATCAAAAAGCACAGGAGCAGGGCCCCTATGAACCCCAGGGCCACGTACAGGGCCACCGGGGCGGCCAGCGACGCTCCGCCGCCGGCTGCCAGCACCAGCAGACACACCTCCGAGGCGTAGATCACCGAGCTGACAGTCACAGAAGAATAAGAAGGATATGCAAAAAAAGCCCTCATGTCAAAGGGCGATGCTTGTTCCCGCTGCTTCATGGGCTTCATGTCAAAAAATATACGCGCGGCTTGTGTTCATCCGGCCGCCGCCGCAGGCGGTCCGTGTCTGCGGAGCCCGCAGGCTCCGCAGACCAAAGTTCGTCAGGCTACGTCCGTAGGATCAAAGTCGTCGGAGCGGCTGGCCAGCCATTCCTCTTCCTTGTCCTCGGTCTGCTTCCGTATGCCGGAAAGCCACTTGACCCGTATGATCCAGTGCCACACCGTGTCCACGATGTCATACAGCACGGGGATCACCAGCAGAGTCAAAAACATACTCAGGCACAGGCCGCCGATGACCGTGATGGCCATAGGGGCTCTGATCTCCGAGTTTTCGGCGTTGGATATGGCCATAGGCAGCATACCGCCGATCATGGCCACGGTGGTCATGAGGATAGGCCTCAGTCGCGCCTCGCCGGCAGCCACGATGGCTTCGTGCTTGGTCAGGCCCTTCTGCCTCAGCTGGTTGGTCACGTCGCACAGCAGAATGGCGTTCTTGGTCACCAGACCTATGAGCATGATAAAGCCGATCATGGAGATGATGCTCATGATGGTGCCCGTGATATACAGGGCCAGCAGACCGCCCGCCAGAGCCTGAGGCAGGGTGAACATGATGACCAGCGGGGTCAGCAGCGACTCAAACAGGGCGCACATGAGCATATAGACCAATATGATGGCCAGACCCAGAGCGCTGAGGATGTAGCCAAAGTTTTCGGCCATGTCCTCGCTCATGCCGGCGCCGGACACCCGCACGCCGTTGGGCAGGTTCAGCTTGGCCATCTTGGCGTCGGTCACCTGCTGCACGTTGCCCATGGCGTAGCCGCCCATCATGTTGGAGGTGACCTCTATCTTTCTCTCTCTGTTTTCCCTGTCTATCTGGTTGGGGGCAAAGCCGTCTATGATGTCGGCCACGTCCTTCAGATAGATGGGGCGGTTGTTCACCGTGGATACGATGAAGTCGGGTATCTCCGTCAGCTTGCTGCGGTCCGCCTCCTTGTAGCGCACGTTGATATCATATTCAAAGCCGTTGTCCCTGAAGGTGGTATTGGTGTTGCCCGTATTGGCAAAACGCACCGCAGACGCCACGTCGTAGATGCCTACGCCGGCCTCGGCGATCTTGTCCCTGCGGATGACCACCTGCTTTTCGGGCACGCCGGGCTTGTAGCTGATATCCACGTCGGTGATGCCGTCGGTCTCGGCCATTTCCTTGGCCACCACCTTAGCCCACTTGTAAAGCAGGTCCATATCCTGGCCGGTGACCTTGTAGGAGACGCCGTTGCCGCCGCCTCCTCCGCCGCCGAAGCTGGAGGACACGCCCACGTTAATGGACACGGGGCCCGCTATCTCGGACAGCTCCTTTTTCATGCTGTCCACTATCTCCTGGGTGCTCCTCTTTCTGAACTGCTTGGGATGGGCATACACGGATATGGCCGCGTAGTTGTCGCCGGTACCGCCGGAGGCAAAGGCGCCGGTGGAGGTGGAACCCACGGTGGTGATATAGTGGGGAGTCAGCTCCTTCTCATACTCCCTGAACCAGGTGGAGGGGTTGTAGATCAGGAACTCTCTGTACTTCACCGTCTTGGTCTCCATTTCCGGCAGCTTGGCTATGATGGCTTCCACCTTTTTGGCCACCTTGTCGGTGTCGCTGAGGCTGCTGCCCTCCGGCAGGCGGATGGTCACGCTGAACCGGCCGTTGTCGCCGGTGGGAGACAGGTTGAAGCCCAGCTGGAAGTTGACGAACAGCAGCAGCAGCACGCACACCACGCTGAACAGAGTGGGCGCGAACTTGTCCGGCTGTCTGAACATACATATGAGCCAGCAGACGCCTATCAGGATCATCAGGAAGAGGCGCGGGCCTATGATGCCCTTGGGCCCCGCGGCCAGGCTCATGAGAGGCTGGGTCAGGAGCAGCACTACAAACAGGAGAGCCGTCCCGATGAACAGGGTGGTGAACTTGTTCTGCAGAGTCCACTCCAGCAGCTTTTCGTATATCCTGATCAGCCGGGCGATGCCGTTGCCGATCACGTCCATAAAAGCGTTGAAGCCGTAGGATATCCGGCCCCACAGGCCCAGCTTGCCGCTCTTGTAGTCGTCCTTGAGCTTCTGTATGTTCGCAGTCTCTTCGCTGTGCAGCTTCAGGAACTTGCTGGCCAGCATGGGAGCCAGGGTAAAGGACATCATCAGGGAGAAGGCCACGGCGCAGGCGATGGTGATACCGAACTGCCTGAACATACGGCCTATCATACCGCCCATAAAGGCTATGGGCAGGAACACCACTATATCCACCATACTGATGGCGATGGCGGCAAAGCCTATCTCCGAACGGCCGTTGATGGCGGCGTCCACCACGCTCTCGCCCTTGCGGAGGTGGCGCTCGATGTTTTCCAGAACGACGATGGAGTCGTCCACCAGAATACCGATGACCAGACACAGGGCCAGCATGGTGAGCATGTTCAGGGAGAAGCCGAAGGCCGACATGGGGCCAAAGGTGGCAAACAGCGAAGTGGGGATGGCGATGCCCACGATAAAGGTGCCACGGATGGAATGCAGAAACAGCATGACTATGAGCACCACTATGACGATGGCTTCGCCCAGGGTCTTCTCCACTTCAAAGAGGCTGGTGGCCACTTCCTCGCCGTCATCGGTGAGGGAGATGATGCGCATGGACGCAGGCAGGCCCTTGTTGAGCCTGTCTATCTTGGCCTTGACGCCGTCCACCACCTCCACGGTGTTGCCGCCGGAGATCTTCTGCACGCTGAGGGTCACGGCGTTGGCGCCGTCGATGCGGCTGTATCTGTCCAGCTCCTTGACGCCGTCGCGTATGTCGGCCACGTCCTTCAGGCGGAAATATCTGCCGTTGGAGGCCTTGATCATGACCTCCTTGATCTCGTCCACCGTGTCAAACTCGCCCACGGTCCTCAGGCTGTAGGAGTAGTGCCCCATGCGGATCTTGCCGGCAGGCAGGTTCATGGTGGCGCCGGCCACAGCCGCAGATATGGCGCTGATATTGGTGTTGTAGGCGGCCAGACGGTTCTTGTCCACGTCTATGTGGATCTCTCTCTCCTCGCCGCCGTTGACGTTGACCGCAGACACGCCGGAGCAGGCAGCCAGCTCGTCCTTGAGGGTGTTGTCCGCGTAGGCGCGCAGCTCCTTCAGGGACGCAGTGCCCCGCACCGTGATATTCATGATAGGCTTGGAGTTGATATCCAGCTTTTGCACTATGGGGTCGTCGGCGTCATCCGGCAGAGACCGCTTGGCGGAAGCAGCCTTGTCGCGCACGTCGGCGGAAGCCACGTTGATATCGGTGCCCAGCTTGAACTCCAGCACCACTATTCCTATACTGTCCTGGGCCATACTGGTCAGGTTTTTCAGATTTTCGATACCGGCCACGTTCTGCTCTATGACCCGGTTCACCTGGACCTCGATCTCCTCCGGACCAGCGCCGGAGTAACTGACCATTACAATTACGTAAGGGATATCGACGTTCGGTATCAGCTCCTTGGACATATTGTCCAGGCCCCGGACGCCGAACACGATGAGAGCCATAATAAACATACATATCATGATAGGTCTTCTTATGGCGGCAACGGTAATTCCCATAAAAAAGTACTCCTATGCTATTTCTTGTCTATGTATATCTTGCTCTCGTCGGAAAGGGAGTCCTTTCCGTTGACCACTATGCTGTCTCCGGCGGAGAGGGAGCCGGTCAGCACCTTGACCTCGCTGTTGAGGTCGTCGGCGGACACTATCTCCACCAGTATCTTCCTGGCCTTGGTGTTGCCTTCCACCGCCTTGTAGACGGCCACGTCGCCGTCCGCCCTTACCAGGGCGCCGTTGGGTATGAGCATCACGTTGTCATGGGCTCCGGTGGCTACCTTGCCCTTGGCAAACATGCCGGACTTGATCTGGCTGTCATTGTCCAGCACCACTCTCACGGGGAACATTCTGGTGGAGGAGTCGGCCACGGGATAGATGGCGCCGATCCTGCCGGTGAAGACTCTGCCGGGCACGGCGTCCAGCTGCACGTCCACCTCCTGCCCCTGCTTCACGTTGCGCACGTCCACCTCGGACACGTCCGCCAGGTAAAACAGCTGGGTGCCGGAGACCACCTCGCCCAGGGAAGAGCCGGCGCCGATGGTCTGGCCGGGCTCCACGGTGCGGGTGGAAAGTATGCCGTTGATCTTGGATATTATCTTGGTATTGGACAGGTTGTATTTGGCCGAGTCCACAGCGGTCTGGGCTATGTCCACGTTGGCCTTCAGCACCTTGATGGTGTCGTCCTTCATCACCACCGCCTGGGCGTTGGCCTCGGCGCTGCGGAGATTCTGACGGGCCATCTCCAGAGCCTGCTCGGCCTGGACTATGCTCTCCTGGCGGCCCTGATCCTGCAGGTTCTGCAGGGCCTGGACTGCGGAGTCGTAGGTGTTCTGGGCCAGGGTGGCTGCCAGGCTCATGCTCTCATAGTCGCTGCGGGAAACGGCGCCCTTGTCGAACAAGGCCTTGTAGCGGGCTTCGTCGGCCTTGGCCTTTTCCAGCTGCTGCTTGGCGCTGCTCACGGCATTCTCCGCCTGGATGATCTCATGGCTCTTGAAGGGCTTTTTGGCCAGCTCCAGAGCCTGCTCGGCGCTCTTCACGGAAGCCTTGGCATTTTTGACTGTGACGTCGTTGGAGATCACGGTGTTCTTCTTGTCGGTGATGCCGGTCTGCAGCTGGGCCCGGGCCTGCTTCAGGTTGGCCTCGGCCTGCTTGAGAGCGTTCAGATAATCCTCCTGCTCCAGGGTCACCAGCACCTGCCCCGCCCGGACGGCCTCGCCCTCGCGGACGGACACGGAGGCTACCTTGCCTCCCACCTTGGAGGTGATGACCTGCTTGTCCAGAGCGGAGATCTTGCCGGTCAGAGACACGAACTGGTCTATGGAGCCCATTTGGACGGTCTCCACGGTCACGGGATAGCCGTTTTCTTCCTTGTTTTCATCTATGGTCTTGGCTCTCGGCGCCGGCCGACGGGCTATGGAAAAGCCCACCAAGCCGCCCACGATGATCACTAAAACCACTATCGCGGCAATTATCTTCTTGCTCATATTATTCTTCCTCCCACAGCTCGCTCACGAGGCTGTCGATCTCTCTTTGGCGCCCCAGAGCCTTTTCCAGATTGTAAATGTTGATGATGTATGCGTATTTCGCCGCGATGAGATTGTTCTCTGCGGAGAAGGTGTTGTCCATGGCAGTCTGCACGTCCAGGAAGGTGCCGAGCTGCTCGTCATAGCGCAGCTGGGCTATCTCCTGGGCCTCCCTGGCCAGGTCCACCGCCTTTTGGCAGGTGTTGATCTGATCCCGGGAAGTATTCAGGGCCAGAAGAGCATTCATGACCTCGGTGGACACGCTCTGCATGATGCCGAGACGGCTGCTGTCTGCCTGAGCCTTGGCGGCCTCTGCCGAAGCCACTTCGTCCTTGGCTATTCCCCCGGAGAAGATGGGGATGGCCAGGTTGGCCATGGCGTTCCAGCTGTATTTGCCGTTGATGTCCGTCTCCAGCAGCTGCTTGTTGTAGGAGCCGCTGACGCTGAAGGAAGGCAGATACTTGCCCTTCACCACGTCTATATACAGATCCTGTCCCTCCACCAGCCTGTTGGCCTGCTTGACCTCGGGACGGGACACCAGAGCGATGTTGATGAGGTCGTCCTTTTCGGGGTCGATGCCCTGAAGAGAGGTGTTGAAATAGTCGTCGCTGCGCTTGGGGATATACACCGCGGAGCCGGTGACTCCCAGCAGATTGTTGAAGGAGTTGAGGGCCTGGGCGTAGGCGTCCCGGCTGGCGGTGACTGCGCCTTCACGGGAGACCACGTCGTATTCCTGCCGGGTCAGGTCGAACTTGGGCTTGGTGCCCACCTCCACCTCGTTTTGCACCTTTTCCAGATTGGCCTTGCTCACAGCCAGGGAAGACTCCGCCACAGCCAGCTGATCCTGCTTGCTCAGGACGTTGAAAAAGGAAGCCTTCACGTTGTAGATGAGAGCGCACAGGCTGGTCTCAAAAGCAAAGCGGGTGGCGTCATAGGAGGCAGTCTGGGCCTTGATGGCCTTTTTGAAGGAGCCGGTGATGTCTATGGGCATGGATACGGTGCCGCTGACAGTGCCCTTCTGATCCGCCATCATAGCGGAGCCGGGCCCCTGCCGGGTGTAGCCGGTGGAAGCGCTCACCGTAGGGTTGGTGGCCTTTTTGACCTTGTTCAGCTCGAATTTGGCTATGTCCACGCCATAGGTGGAAGCGGCCAGAGCGGGTGACTTGGCAACAGCTATTACTACCGCCTGGTCCAGGTCTATTTCACCGCCGGGAGTGTCCGCCCCCGGGTCGCTTTCCTGAGCGCACAACACGCTGCACAGGAACAGGACGCAGATCACGGCAATAATACTTTTGATCCTCATATTCTTCTCCGTGTTTATCATATAATTTATTAATGAATACTCAGTATATTATACCACATCGGGGGCCCTGTTCGCAAGAAGCAGCCGGCGGGGGGAGAGCCCTCGCTCCGCCGTCATCCCGGCGCCTGAGACGAAGTCGATGGCGTTGGAGATCTGTGGGGGCACCGACGGCTGAAAGCCGTTGGGGGGTCCACGCGGCGGAAGGATGGTCTTTTTGTCCCGTTCAACATCAGACGTCATCTCGGCGGCGAGGGCCCCTCAAGCCCTCGCTCCGCCGTCATCCCAACGCCTGAGACGAAGCCGATGGCGTTGGAGATCTGTGGGGGCACCGATGCCGCAGGCATTGGGGGGGCCACGCGGCGGAAGGAATAAGAGCTCTGTCCCGTTCAACATCAGACGTCATCTCGGCGCCTGCGCTTCTCAGCGCAGGCGGTAAGAGATCCCCTGTAGTGGAAACGCGAGCCCCGGTCACGGACCGGCCCAACGGGACAAAAGGAAAAGCGCTCTCCTGAGTATTCCCCTGCCCCGCGATACGGACCCTCCCACCAGCCCTCTCCGGCTTTGCCGGAGTAAGGAAAGGGCTGGCGGGCCCTCCGTGGATCTCTTACCGCGGCCGGCAGGACGCCAAGGCGTCTGACATATGGCCGGCCGCGCCGAGATGACGCGGGGTTGGCTCATCACTGCTTCAACCGGGTCCCCCCGGCGGTGAGTATGGTGCCGTGCCGGAGCAATAGCGACAGTCTGAAGGGGATATCATATTCACCCCACGAATACCTTTATTCGCGGGGGCCCCGAATTACCGGTTTTGCCTGATGTCAAAACCGCCGATATGACGTTTGAATTGGCCGCCGGCCGCGCCGAGATGACGCGGGGTCGATGCCGTTGGGATGAAGGTGGAGAGTCAGGCCGGGATGACGCGGGGTTGGCACCGGAATGACGGGAAAGGCACACAAAAGCCGCGCCCCCGGAGTATTCCGGGGGCGCGCGCATAGGTCACGTCATTTGGCGTCGCCGAATTTGCGGGTCCTTTTTTGATACTGCCTGATGCAATCCTCCAGCACCTGGGGCGAAAAGTCCGGCCACAGCACCGAGGTGCACACCAGCTCGGAATAGGCGGCCTCCCACAGCAAAAAGTTGGAGAGACGCATCTCTCCGCCCGTGCGGATCAAGAGCTCCGGGTCCGGGAACTCGGGGTGATACATGGCCCCGCACAGGGCCCCCTCGTCTATGTCCTCCGGCTTCAGCTCGCCGGACAGGCACTTCTCCGCCAGGGTCCGGGCAGCGTCGGCTATCTCGTTGCGGCCCCCGTAGTTGAAGCACAGATTGAGAGTCAGCTTGGAGCAGTCGGCCGTATAGTCGATGGCGTCCTGCATGATGGTCCTGTAGGGCTCGGCTATCTCCTCTGCCCTTCCGGACACGGTGAACCGGATGCCGTACTCCTTCATGTACTTGTACTGCTGCTTCAGAGCGGTGCGCAGCAGAGCCATGAGGCCCGACACCTCGTGCTGCGAACGCTTCCAGTTTTCGGAGGAAAAAGCGTAGAGCGACAGCACGCTGACGTTCAGCTCACAGCAGGCCTCCACCACGGGCCTGATGGCCCTGTAGCCGTTGCCGTGGCCGTAGAGCCGGGGCATATGACGGGCCTTGGCCCATCTGCCGTTGCCGTCCATGATGATGGCTATATGCCGGGGTATATTCTGCAGGTCTATGTCCGCCGAAGGTGTGTAGTCCATATATACATCCAAAAATAAGAGGCTCTCGGATGAGAGCCTCTCTGATACAACTATATTATATTTCGGTAAATCCGCTGTTCTGCATTTTCGGGCTGTCCTCGATGATCCTGGGGGTGATGAATATCAGGAGCTCCCTTTCATCGATAGTCTTGCTGATGGTCTTGAACAGGTTGCCAATGATGGGCAGATCCGCGATCAGAGGGATCTTGTTGGTGGTGCTGGAGTTGTTGGTTCTCACAAAACCGCCGATGACCACAGTGTCGCCATTGTACACGTTTCTGATACAGATCATATCCTGAGACAGAGTCTGAGGCACCTGGCCGCCCTGAGGATCTTCCACAAAGCTGACGACTTCCTCGATCTGGGTGTCAATATACATGGTGATAGTATTATTGGCGTTGATCCTGGGAGTCACGTCCAGATAAGAGCTGATGGACTCGGTCTCTACACTGTAGGTGGAAAGCACCGTACCGTTGTCGGTAGTGTTGGTGTAGGTGAAGTAAGGGATATCCTGGTCAATGTTGATCTCGGCAGGATAGTTGTTCACCGTCGAAATGATAGGCGAGTTCACCACCTTGCCCACGGTGTTGGTGAGCTGAGCCTGCAGCGAAGCGATCAGGTTGCCGGTGGAGTAGTTGAAATACACGTTGCCGCCGGGAGCAAAGGAACCGTCGGAGGTTCCGGTGCCGAACATCTTGCCGATCTTGCCGATCTGCCAGTCGATACCGAACTTCTTGGTGTCGCCCTTGGAGATCTCGATAAACTCGGCCTTGATCTCTACCTGCATAGGAGGAATATCCAGCTGCTGGATGATGCTCTTGAGCTCTGCTATGTCGGCAGCGCTGCCCTTCACCAGGATGGAGTTGTTCAGGTCGTAGGGATAGACTTCCAGGTCCTGAGGGATCAGGCCGTTGCCCCAGCTGCCGCCGTTGCCGCCGGAAGTACCGGTACCGCTCCGGCCGCCTCTGCCGCCGGTAGTACCGCCGCCTACGCCGCCTACGCCGCCGGCGCCGCCGAAGCCGCCGCCACCGCCGAAGCCGCCGGGACCGCCGCCGGGTCCGCCAAAGCCAAACTGCTGGAGAGCATCATTGATGTCGCCGTAGCGGGAAGCATCGCTGAAGTCGTTGGCAGCGTTGAAGGCGGGAGCCATGGGCTGACCTGCATCGGTGTAGGTCTTGACTGTGTTGCCGGACTCACTGTGGAACTTCATCTCCTGAGCTCTTCTCTTCTCATGCTTGAGACCATAAGCCTCATGATGGCTCTTGGCCACGCCGTAGGAATTGGGATCGTTATCCACCCAACCCATAGCCTTCAGGATCTCCTTGCAGTCGGTGTTGACCAGCTCGATCATCTGAAAACCGGTCTCGGGGTCTGCAGGGACGATCTCGCTCTCCTGAGCGGGCTCGGAAGGAATGCCGATGAGAGCCTCGGGGCTGATGAGAGCGCCGGTGCTTGCGGCAGCCACGCCGCCGATGACGTAGGTGCCGTCGGCCAGCTTCTTATAATTCAGGCCGGACGCCTCGGCTATCACGTTGATAGCAGAGTCCAGATCGTAATCCGTGAGATTGATGGTGATGGTTTTGTCCATATCGGCGTCGTTTGCCATAACAATGTTGACGCCGGACTGCTCTGTCAGAAGGCTGATCACCGTCTTTACGGGCATATCCTTGATGGACAGCGTGACGGGCTCTGCAGCAAAGACAGCGCAGGTCATAGCCATTACTGCAAGAGCAGCAATAACCTTTGCCATGATTGTTGATTTTTTCACAACGATTTCCTCCGAAATAATAAGTGTATCAATATTTATTTGTTTATCTGCTTCTGGAGCTGCTCGAAGAGCTTCTGCTGGACGAGCTGCTGCTGGAGCTGCTGGAGCGGCTGCTGGAGCGGCTGCTGGAGCTGGAGTCATTGCTTCTGTTGCTGCCGCTGCTGGTGCCTCTGCTGCTGCTGGTGCTGCTGGAGCTGCTGGAGCCGCTGGTGCCGCCGGTGCCGGAGAAGGCCACGTCAACGTAGAGCTCGCCGGTCATCATATCCAGCATTTCTGCAGGATGGTTGTAGGTGAGCTGGATCATGGCAAACTCTCTCACGGGAGTGCTGGTCACGGCGATGGAGGGATTGGTCATGCCGCCCATCGTGCCCATACCAGTGGTGCCCATGGTGCCGCCCATGGTGCCCATAGGATTCATAGTGCCTCCCATGGTGCCCATCGTGCCCATGGTACCCATGGTCCCCATAGTGCCCATAGTACCCATGGTGCCGCCCATAGTGCCGTAGCCGCCTCTGTTGGAAGTGATCTTGTATATGCCGTTCTCATACTTGTAGGTGGCGTTGACCTGGTCGCAGATGATGCCGAGAATGGTCTCAAAATCCTTGTCGGTCACCTGGCAGGTAACGTTGCCCATGACGGAAGTCTCTATAGTGTAGTCCTTACCGTTCTGAGAGCACAGCTGCTTGATAGCGCTGCGAACTTCCTGATTTCTGTAGTTGACAGAGATCTTCTCCTGAGCGTACATAGCCAGTGAGCAGGCTATCAGCGTCAGAACTAAAAACAATTTAGTAAGCTTGTGCATTTCCATTCCTCCGAAATATTGGCAAATATAGCTGTATTCTGTGTTCTAATATCCCATACCCATGGGCATGGTAGGCGTAGGCATGGTGGGCGTAGGCATAGTGGGGGTAGGCATAGACATACCGCCCATGGTGTCGTATCCGCCGCCCATACCGGGCATTGTAGGAGTAGGCATGGTGGGTGTGGGCATGGTCATACCGCCCATGGTACCCATGGTGTCGTAGCCGCCCATTCCCGTGCCGTAGCCGCCCATACCGGTACCGTAGCCTGTGCCGTAGGGCGAGGTCTGATTGCCTGCCGTGACGGAATACTTCCATCTGACCACTTTGCCCTGATCGGGCTCCAGGATGGCGTATTCTTCGTCATCATTGATCTCTTTGACAGTGGCGGTGACCTTGTCACCCTTCATGTCATATCCGATGGTCAGCTTTTCGCCGACTCTGCAGGATTCCATATTGTCGCCGGTACCGTCCAGGATCTCAAACATGGCCACCTTGACGCTGCCGCTCATGGTCATAATACCGGAAAGTCTGATGTTGGTAGGCTTGGGTATCTCGCCGGCCTTGGCTCTCTCTTCTTCCTCCAGCTCCTTGGCGCTCTTGGCCTTCAGCAGCTTGCCCAGCGAACCGTAGTCCACCTCGGTGAAAGCCACGGAATACAGGCTGGTGGGGAAGGAAGGCACGAACCTGGTCTTGATCTTGTTGCCCATGGTCTTGGTCCTGTTGACAGTGCCTGTGCCCGCGGGAGCAAAGGGATCTGCCTTGCCGGGCTCCATGGGACCCTGGATGCTGGCCTTCTTCTCGGGCTCCGCAGCCGCGGCCGCAGGAGCAGCAGAAGCGGCAGGAGCAGACACGGTAGGATTCGCCGTGACTCCGGTCACACCGGGCATAGGAGGTGTGAGAGGAGCAGTCAGGTTCGACGTTCCGGTGGATCCGGGAGCGCCTGTCGTAGGCGAGGGCGCGCCGGCAGTGGGACTTATGAGACCGACAGTACTGGGATCGGGAGTCGCATCCCCCTTGGAGCCGGACTTGCCGGAGGAAAGAAATATGGCCACCACCGCGATCACTATAATAACGACTACTATAGCTATGGCGATGAGCTGATTATTTCTATCCTTTAAAAGTTCATTTAACTTTTCCATTAACTGTTCTCGCTTTTCAAATATTATTATCAGACTTTGCTGCAGTGTTCACTAACAGGGCCGTCCGGGCCTACATAGGCGTCAGAGGGGCGCTGGTGTCCAGTCCGGGTGTACTCGGCAGAGGCGTGCTGGGCGTACTGGGAGTACTGGGCATGGTGGGCGTACTGGGCATGGTAGGCATGCTGGGCATAGAAGGCGTGGTGGGCATAGTGGGGCTCATACCGCCTCCCATGGACACAGCGCCTGCAGCGCCGCCGCCGGGAGCCAGCTCGATCTTGGCTCCGCCCGTAGCTCTCGGGAATACGTAGCAGGTAATATTGTACGAAGCGGACACACTGTTGGGATCGTTGCCGTTCATGGTCATGGTGATAGCGGGATCCACCAGCACCAGTCTGGGGGCTCTGGACCAGCGGACTATGTTGTCCAGGATGCTCCTGAAGTCTCCGGTCACGGACACGCTGCCCGAATAGGTGATGATGTCCTGATCGAACAGGCTGTCGTTGGGGTTGGTGGGAGCAGCGGGCACGCTGAGCGAAGCCGCGTTGACTGTGACCACAGGGTCCTTGCGGGCAAAGTTGGTCACGATGGTGCTGCCGATACCGGTGGTCTCATGCCAATAGGAGATCATACCCACGTCTCTGCGGCTGAAGTCCAGCATAGGCATAAAGCGGTTCATATAGTCCTGATACTTGGCTACGTCCATCTCCAGCTTGGCAAACTCCTCTTCCTTGTAGGTGCGGGTCTGGGCAAGCTTGGCCTCGTCATACTGCTTGATGCCTTCGTATTCGGTCCTGCGGGCCTCCAGAGTCTCCTTGGCAGGCTGGACCTGGAAATGCCACAGAGCATAGCCGGCGCCGGCAATGATCACAAGGCTTACGATGGTAACGACCAATCTGTTAAACAAATTCTTCATATACTATGCCTCCTATTTACCCGGTGTCAGATTCGGCGCAGGAGGAGTCAGAGCTCCGCTGGTATTCAGGCCGGGAGTGCTGGGCAGGCTGGGCGTGCTGGGAGTAGTAGGCATGGTAGGCATGCTGGGCATAGAAGGCGTGGTGGGCATAGTAGGGCTCATAGCGCCTCCCATACCGGTACTGGCAACAGCAGCGCCGCCGGATATAGAGCTGACGTCAGGCTTTCTCAGAGTTTCTTTCAGAGCGGCATTGATGGTAAAGGTGATCCAGCCGCTGGTGGCAACGCCGTTCATGCTGATGGAGCCGCTGCCGGCAGAAGCCGTAGCTGCGCCTGCTCCCATGCCGGGCATACCGGGCATGCTGGGCATGCTGGGCGTGCTGGGCATATTGGGAGGAGTCAGAGCTCCGCTGGTATTCAGCCCGGGAGTGCTGGGCAAGCTGGGTGTGCTGGGCATAGAAGGCATACTCGGCGTAGTCGGCATAGTGGGAGACATAGCGCCCATGCCGCCGCCAAAGCCGGAGCCGCCGCCGCTGCCGAGACCCGCCACGGAGAGAGAGATGTTGGTAAAGACTCCGCCGGCCTTGTACAGGTTCAGGATATATCTGCCGATGTCGTCCAGACTCCTGGCCCTGCCCTGTATGGTCACGGAAGAGCCGTCGGTACCGAGACTGGTGTACTGCACCTTGTCATAGGTCCACATGGCCACCTTCTCAAATACGGAGGGTATGTTCTGGTTGAAGCTCATGACAGAGTCCATGAAGTCCACACGCTTGGTGTAGAACGCCACCTCTGCTCTCTTGGCCTCAACCTCGGCGTTTAAAGCATTTACTTTTGCCTGTATATCCTTTGCGACGGCTATCTTGCTGTCAAGATCGGCTATCTCGGTGTCGATGACCTTGACCTTGTAGCCGTACAGCCCTCCCAAAACAAGAGCAAGAATCAGTACGAAGAGAGGGATCAGCTTGAGGGCCGCCTTCTTTTCGTAATAACTCTTAGGCAAAAGATTAATCTTTATATACATTAATCCAACTCCTTTGTGCCTTTATTCTACCAAGTCTCTGGTGGCCAGGCCGATAGCAACGGGGTAGATGGTGTTCAGTCCGTTGATATTGCCGCCTGCATTGCTTGCCACCGTATAATTGGCGGATATGTCAGCCTTTACGCACTCCAGACCCACCTGTCTGCCGAACATGAGCTCCAGACCGTGGATGCCGGCAGTGCCGCCGGTGATGACCAGCTTGTCAACCACCTTGTTGGTGGTGGAATAGTAGTCCTCCAGCTGCACTCTCACCTCTCTGGACAGATCCAGCAGCCTGGGCAGTATGGCCATGAGCACCTTTTCCGAATCGCTCTCGGAGCCGTCAAAGGCAAACTCCTGACCGTCCTGGGCCTCGCCTTCCTGTCCCTCAAAGCCGGCCTCGGGCTCCACGTTCTGGGTGGGATCCGGCTCGGGCTCGGAGGTGTTGGGATCTGCGTAATACTCTTCCTCGCCGCCTTCGGTAAAGTCGGTGTCGAAGCCCTGGTCGAAGCTGAAGTCCTCGCCAATGTCGTCATCGGCGCTCTCGCTGATCAGCGGGTTGTAGTCGGGATCGTCAAAAGGCGTGTCGAACTCGCCTTCGTCAAAGCTGACCTCTTCCTCTTCCTTGTCCAGGAACTCCTCTATCTGATTGATGTCGATATAAGCCAGATTGCGCTTGGCCTCCTCGGCCTCGGCAAAGTCCACCTCCATGGCTTCGGCCACCGCATCGGTGAGGGTGGAGCCGCAGCAGTCAAAGGAGTAGGCCTGGCTGATGATGGAAGTGCCGGAGAAGATGGACATCTCCGTCTTCTGGGCGCCTATATTCAGTATAGCAGTGATCTTGCCCTCGTCGGCGGCCATGGGTATCAGAGAGCGGCCGGCTGCCAGGCCGGAGGTCTCGATGGCCACTGGAGTGAGCCCTGCGGCCAGCACTACGTCCAGCAGGCCCTGGACCAGAGCTCTGTGAGCAGCAGTGACATAGGTCCGCATGGCGGTGGGCTCTATGTCGTCGGCAGGTATCTCGGCATAGGCCATCTCGGTGTCGCCGGCGCCGAAGGGGAACACTCTCTCTATCTCATAGCGCACGCTGGCGGTCACGGCCTTTTCCTTGTCGGACCGGGTGACGTCGAATATCTTGGACATGACCCTGTTGGAGCCGGTATAAGAGATCACGCATTTCTTCGAGGATATACCGCTTGCCTTCACCATGTCCTTGATGATCTGTCCGATCTCCTTGGCGTTCTGGATGGCTTCGCCCGTTACTGCTCCGGCAGGCAGAGCCTGACTGGCAAGACCGGTGATCTGCAAAGCTTTGCCGTCAGCCTTGACCTCGGCGATCTTGACGGTATCGTTGCCGATGTCGATGCCGACCATACTGCCTTTTAATACAGTGTTTTCTTTACTCATGATCAATTCCTGCTTAATAGAAATTTTGACACCCTTAGACAGTCACAAGCAAGGGTATATCTATATTATATCATATATATAGTGACGATGACAGTAAATCAGGGCTCAACCGGGTAAAAAATCCCTATGGCAAGCCTGACTGATTTACTAACTACAAATATATTATACTTGAAAAACTCGGACTATGTAAATAGTTTACTTACTTTTTCTCAATAAATACGCAAAAAACTTTGGCCGGCGGGCGCCGCCGCCCCTATATATCGGAAGCTGCGGCCCGGGCCGTAAAGCCTGAGCGTCACTCATCACATATACAGTGTATCACACTTTTGTTTGCCGTGTCAAATGCCCGGGCAAAATATTTTTGGTTTTTTTCGGGGCGCCCGGGCAAAAAAAAGCGAGGCTGCAGCAGCAGCCTCGCGCTGATCACAGTGATCAATTCATATTGAGAGCCGTGGTGGCGTAGTACACAGCGGACTGGCCGCTCCTGGTACCGGTCCAGAAGATCCACAACTTGCCGTAGCCTCCGCCGGTCCTCCAGTCGTAGAAGCCGGAGATGGAGTTCTCGTTGACGCTGGCGGAAGCTTCGGAGGTCAGCTTTTTCTGGCTGATGAATTCGCCCCAGCCGGTGCGGTCCTGATCGTTGGGATCGCTGACGGTGCGGAACACCTTGTAGTACAGGCCGTTGGAGGTGTCGTCCGAAGCGGTCTTTCTCCACATCACGGTACCGGCGTTCACGTTGTCATCCCAGAAGGCAAAGCCTCCGTCGTTCATGCCCACGCCGTCGGTGAGAGAGATGGTCTGAGGCACGTAGGATGCATACACCGATATAGGCTTGTCATACATCACGCTGGTGCCCTCGGCCAGGCTGTTGCCCTGCTCTCTCATGGAGCTGACGTCGGTAAATCTGATGATACCCGAAGAGAAGTCCACCAGAGTCTTGCCCAGCTCGGTCTGAGCCTCGGAGCCGGGAGCGTACTCGATGGTCATCAGGTTGGTAGCGTTGTCATAGCTGAACCTGGGATAGCTGGCTCCGCTTTCGGGAGTCATGGTGGTGAAGAGCGGCAGCTTGTTCAGCCTGCCCTGCTCCCAGTCAACTATGCTGAAGTCGTTGATGCGCCGGCCGGTGAATATATCAATATACTTGTTATATTTCTGCTCGGCGTCGTTCCAGCCGATACCCACGGACACTGCAGGCAGGTCCTTGACCGGGATATCGCCGTTGGTGTTCTGGCGCACCCAGGCCAGGCCCTTGGCCACGAAGAAGTCGTACTTGGCGTCGCGTCTCAGCTCGTCAAACATTCTGGGCAGGGGTTCTGCGCCCTGGCTCAGGCCGCATACGCCGTTCTGGTTGAACTCGGCGCTGTAGCGGGTGTAGTACACGTCCGTGGCGCCGGTCACCGTGTTGGTGCCGGTATAGACCAGGTCCATATAGCGCTTGCCGTTCTTGGTGAAGGGCATCACGTTGGGCTTGCCTACGGTGGAGATGCCGTCGGGCACCCGCACCTTGTTCTCCAGGGTGAAGCCGTCCACAGTGTTGGACTCCAGCCAGCCGGTGGGCATGTTGGCCAGTCCGTCGGTATCGTCGGTGGTGTAGGCGATAGCGGACTTGCCGCCCTCGTCGGTCTGGTAGAAGAACCACTTTCTGTCGCTCTGCTCAAAGGCCGTCATCACGGGGAATCTCTTCTCCTTGGTGGCGTCCAGATGTCTCAGCCATTCCACGCTGTCGGGCACGCCTATGCCGGCGTCAGCGGAACAGTTGCCGTAGAATATGCGGTTTTCGAAGCCGCCGGGCAGTATGTCGCCGTTACCGTCGGCCAGCTGGGCCTTGCCTATGAAGGTGAGCCACTGGCTGCCGCCGGCGTCGAAGTAGCTGGGCTGATTCAGGTTGGCGGCCTTGATGCCGTCCTGCCAATAGGACACCTGCACATCGTCGCTGTTGGACGAGACCATCAGCTCATCGGGCCAGCCGTCGGGTCCGGCGAACAGATCTCCGGTGTTCCACCACTTGTCTCTCTCATAATAATGTCTCGTGTCGCCCACGTTGGCGCGGACGTAGTCCTCCACCTCGGCCAGGTTCTTCATGGTGCCCACAGAGATGTTGGAAGGAGCCAGTGACAGCTCGTCGTCCGTGGATGCGCCGGAAGCGTGGTCCAGAGCATAGAAGTTGGATGCCCAGGCCATGCCCACCTTGCCGTCCGGAGTCTGGAAGGCAAAGGGAGCCGTGTCGGTACAATCGTCATAGTTGAAGAAGGTCTTGCCGCTGGTGCCGGGAGCAAAGCCGCCGATGTGATACAGGGATGCCAGAGCCGACCGTCTGTCGGAAGGCTGACCCGTGATCTGAGCCTCGGTGACGTTGACGTTCAGGCTGAGGCCCTCGGCGGAGCTGACGGTCACGGCCTTGTCGTCTTCCTTGTTGTAGAAGGTGCCTATGGCCTGCAGCGGATATCTGGTCATATACTGTCCCATGGGAGTTCCGATGGGCACGGATACAGCCAGCCTGGGCTCGTTGACATACTGCATCAGCAGCTCGTAGCCCGTCCTGGACCGGTTGTAGTCGTTGTTTTCGTCGAACTTCTTGCCCCGGATCTTGGCAGAGTCGGGCATGGTGAGAGCCATCTCGTCCGTGTCGCCCACTCTGGGCTTGGTCAGGGTAAAGGTGGCGCCTGCCGCCAGCTTGTCGTTCAGATTCTTCCTGTTGGACGAGAAGGGATATATCAGGCTCAGATCGTTCGAATTGTTGTCCGTCATATCCGAGTATATCCGGTAGTCCAGACTGGATACTATGTTGTTCTCATGTATTCTCAGGGCGTCCTTCCAGTTGCCGGTGTAGGCGCCGGAGCTCTTGACTCCCTCGCCCGCCATACTGAAGGAGCTGTCCATCTTGGCGGCAAACAGAGGCTGCTTGGTGATGCCCACGTCATACAGGTTCATGTTGCCCTCGTTGGTGATCTTGAAGGGCTGGAAGAACCTGCTGATCTCGGGCTTTCTGTAGAGCAGGCTGTTGATCTCGCCGTCATGGTTGCCCAGGATGCGGTTGTAGAACGGATAGAATATACCGTTCATAGCCAGAGGATAGCCTACGCCGTGGGCCTGGTCGCCGAAGTCCATGGAATCGGCGTAGAGATTGATGGTGGCGTCGGGCTTGATGCCAAAGTAAACCTGGCACACTCTGTAAGGCTCGTCGCCGGGATTGTCATGGAAGATCTCCTTAAGGCCGTCGCCATTATACATGGGACCGTTCTTGTTGAACTTGCCGTCGCCGTTCACGTCGATGTAGATCACGGCGTTGGCCTCGTATCTCTTCATGGCCGGCTGGTATCTGGGGATATCCACCTGATACCTGACGGCGGTATAGTCGCCCGAGTTCACCTTGCCGGTGCGCCCGTTGAAATAGGGGTCCTTGTTGGCGGACACGGTGCTCCAGGCATGCTTGGTCTCCAGGGATATGGCGTCCAGCTCGGCGCTGTCGCCCGTAAAGGCGTACACGTTGTCGCCGGATATATTCGGATAGTCGGCGGAGCCTCTCCCGTATTCCCAGGGGAAGGGCTCGGCGTAGAACTGATCGTCATCGGGAACGCTGAGACCGTTCTTGCCGAATCTCACCGGGTTCACGGCGGTCATGGACCTGTCAGCCACCTTGAAAAGGTCGGTGAGGGGCGTGAACATACCGTGATCGTACTCGCCCAGATCCACGCCGTAGTCACTGATCTTCTTGCCTATGGGCAGGCCGTTGGAGGACACTTCGGCGTTGTAGCGCTCATAGCTGTCGCCCACCTCTGTGTTGCCCAGCTTGAGGGCCAGAGGGTTGTTGACAGTGATGTGCTCGGCTCTGCCGGGAGCGTCGGCGTTCATCATGCGCCTGGCCACCACGTAGCTGCCTGTTTCGTGCAGGTAGCTGTCAAAGGGCACCAGGTCTTCGGTCTTCATCACTTGTGCCCGCAGACAGGTGGTGCCGCAAAGTGTCAGGATGGCGGCAAGCATCCATAGTTTGGTCTGTTTCATATAGTCTTTATCTTTTATACGATATTAATGTCTTTGAATCACTCAAAAAGGCATAC